>CAZCCX010000113.1:2403-7102 GCA_964497115.1 uncultured Desulfobacteraceae bacterium | reverse complement strand
TGAAGGGAGCAGCCTCCTTCGCTGAAGCTTCGGCGCGCCAGGGAGGGCGTAGCGCAGAGAGCATAGGGCATTGGGCTGAGCGCAATAAAGAGTAATCACTTTCGTATTTGGAATCCTTAAGAGGTCTATTCGCAAATTTAATCCACATACTTGACAAATTTAAATCTTTGCTTTAGAATTGTCAAGTATGTGGATTGAAAGAGAGATTTCAGAGGAACTAAAGGAACTTGCCAGGACATTCCCTATTGTAGCCCTAGTGGGGCCTCGACAGGTGGGTAAGACTTCCATCCTGGAAAGGGTGTTTCCGGACTATGGTTACGTCAGCCTGGACGTGGCTGCGAACGCGGAGGTAGCCGAAACCAGGCCGCAAGAATTTCTCAAGCAATTTCCACCGCCCATGGTATTGGATGAAATCCAATATGCACCTTCCTTTTTCAGACACATGAAGACCTTTGTCGACTCCAGAAAAGGCTCTAATGGCCTTTTTGTCATCACCGGGTCGCAGAATTTTATGCTTATGGAAAACCTTTCAGAAAGCCTGGCCGGCAGGGCAGCCGTTGTTCCCTTTCTGGGGCTTTCTGGGAAAGAATGGAGGGGGACTCAGGAGGCAAGCCATCACCTCCAATGGCAGGATTTTGCTTGGAAGGGCTATTTCCCGGCTCTTTGGGCCGAACCGACAACAGCGCCTTCCCGGGAACGCTGGTATCAGGGATATGTCAGTACATACCTGGAACGTGATGTCCGGAACCTTCTAAGCGTGGGCAATTTGAGGGATTTTGAGCGTTTCATAAGGGCGTGTGCTACTCGATGCGGCCAAATGCTCAATCTCTCGGAACTGGGCCGTGATGTGGGAATCTCCACTCCGACATCAAAGCAGTGGCTCAGCGTTCTTCAGGCCTCAAACCAGGTTTTTCTTCTGGAACCATATTATCGTTCTCTTGGTAAAAGAATCTCCAAGAGCCCAAAACTATATTTCACGGACACTGGGCTCGCCGCCTATCTTATGGGTTTTAGCTCCTCGGATGCCCTCTGGTCTTCAAGGGAAGCCGGAGCTTTGTGGGAGAATCATGTCATCAATCAATGGGTGAGGTGGCGAGACTGGCATGAGCCCTCGCTCGGCCTTTGGCATTGGCGCGATCAAGGAGGCAATGAAGTTGACCTTCTTTTGGAAAAAGATCGTAAGCTGATCGCCATTGAGTGCAAACTGAAAGAGCGGCCTCAAAAGAAAGATCTCCAGGGGATCAAACGATTAAAATCCTTTTATGGGCCTGAGGAGGTGTCACGGGCCTACCTCGCTTGTCCCGTAGACATGGCCTTTGACCTGGAACCGGGTGTTACAGCCGTGCCGGGATGGGAGTACTGGCCTTTGTCCTAACATGACAAGAGAGTTTTTGGATAATCCCTTAATCCTTCCAATCCTCTAATCCTTTAACCCCATATTTCTATTGAGGTCCGTGATGACACGCTCTTTTCATAGAAATTCTATCCTGGTATTGGCGACAGACATTCTGGCGGTGGCCTTATCATGGTATTTTTCCCATCTCCTGCGGTTTAATTTTGATATCCCGACGGCCCAGTTCCAGACCCTCATACGCCTGTTGCCTCTCATTATAGGTATCAAGATCCTGGCGTTATTACTATTCGACCTCTACCAGGGGATGTGGCGCTACACCAGCCTGATGGATCTGTTCAACATTATCAAGGCCGGCAGTCTCGGTTCTTTGATTATTATTCTGATGACCCTTTTTGTCCATGGTTTCAGTGGTGTTTCCCGCGCGGTCTTCATTATTGATTGGGGGCTGACATTCCTGTTAATTTCAGGGATCAGGCTGGCCATTCGGATGTACTTCTGGCTAGGGGCCGGCGATGAATCGACCTCTCTGAACTGGAAAAGGTTTGTTCCTTTCTTTGAGCGCAAGGGCCGCACGGCCAAAAGACTCTTGATCATTGGGGCAGGAGATTACGGGGAAAAAATCTACAGAGAGATTCGTGACAATCCGCGTCTCGGATACCGGGTCGCAGGGTTTATTGATGATGATCCTGAAAAGACCGACCTCAAGATCCACGGCATCTCCGTCTTGGGGAATACGGGTGATATTCAAGCCATAGCAGCAAGAGTCAAGGCAGACGAAATCCTTATTGCCATCTCCTCTGTCACTTCCCAGAGAATGCGTGCCCTTGTAACACACTGCAACGAGATGGGTATCCCTTCCAAGACCGTCCCCGGGATGGGGGAGCTTATTAACGGCAAGGTCTCGGTCAAGGCCATTCGGGACGTCTCCTATCGGGACTTGTTGGGACGAGAGCCTGTCATGCTGGATGAGGTGAAGATCGGGGAATATCTGAAAGGAAAAAGGGTTCTGGTCACGGGCGCCGGAGGGTCCATCGGTTCGGAATTATGCCGCCAGGTTTGCCGGTATAATCCTGAGCGTATCATCCTTTTTGAAAGGGCGGAAAGCCCCCTCTATGACATCGAGTTGGAACTCAAAGAGGCCTTTCCATATATTCATGTCATCCCGAAACTCGCGGATATTTTGGATCTTCGGCAGCTGGACAAAGCGTTTGAAGATGAAAGACCACAGGTGCTCTTCCACGCGGCCGCCTACAAGCATGTCCCCATGCTGGAGCTTCAGCCCTGGGAAGCGGTCACAAATAACATTCATGGCACCCAGAACATCATCAAAAAGGCGCGGGAGTTTCGAGTGGAGCAATTTGTCTTTGTCTCCACCGATAAGGCCGTCCGGCCCACCAACGTGATGGGCGCTTCAAAGCGGGTGGCCGAGATCCTGATTCAGGCCCAGAATGGGTGTGGTCTCACAGATACGCGATTCCTGACCGTCCGGTTCGGCAACGTGTTGGGCAGTGTGGGAAGCGTGGTCCCGTTGTTCAAGAAACAGATCGAAAAGGGCGGCCCTGTAACGGTCACTCATCCGGATGTTACGCGATATTTCATGACCATTCCCGAGGCCTGCCAGCTTATCCTTCAAGCGGGGGCCATGGGGAATGGGGGTGAAATATTCATTCTGGACATGGGCACGCCCATAAACATTACTGACATGGCTCGAGACCTCATTAGACTCTCCGGTTTTGAACCGGAGGAGGATATAGAAATCCGGTATACCGGCCTCAGGCCGGGAGAGAAACTCAAAGAAGAGTTGATCACGGATGGTGAGGGGATTGTGCCTACCTCCCACCAAAAGATTATGGTCCTTCAGGGATTGCCCTGTGATATCGATGTCCTGAATGGCGAGGTGGACCGGCTTTTCAAACTCGCTGTTGACCAGGACGGGGAAGGCATTAAAAGGGGACTAAAGGCCATTTTGCCCGAATACAGGACAACAGTTACACATCAACCGTGAAAGACAGGAGGGGATTCGTGATGAAAAAGACAAAGCTGTATTTTGTTGCAGGTATTGCCGTTGGCGTCATCCTGACTTTCTTTTGCTTGAATTACTTTGCGCCACGGTACGAAATGGAAAAAGTCGGGGTCTCCATGGTGAAGACGGATAAATGGACAGGCCAGTCATGGAAATACGTCAATGATAGTTGGAAGAAAATCGAGCGTACGAACCAGGAATGGCAAGAGATCGACCAGGCCCTTGCACAAGCCCTTAACATTCCCGTTTCTGACAACAACACTGACTTGGCCCTAAGGCTGTTGAGGGAGAAATACCCCATCCTGAAAGACATTCCAAATGATGAATTGCAGGAGAGAATCAAGCTGGTTTATTCGTCCCAGATCCTTCAGGATCTCTATTTGGATGACTTTATGAAACGGCAGAACCGGATCGAGGGAGAGTAGGGAGAGGGCAGCCAAAGGCAGGATTAAAGGGTTATAGGATTAGAGGATTAAGGGAGAAAAGGATTAGGGGCGGAGCGCAGAGGGGATAGCGCAGAGAGTATGGTGAAGTTTAGATTTCAAGATCTTGAGATATGGAAACTATCTATCGATATAGCAGAGGAGCTTTTTGACATAGCTGATGACCTTGAAAAGAAACGGATTTTTCGTTTTGCTGAACAGCTACGTGGCGCCGGAATGAGTATGTCAAACAATATTTCGGAAGGAAGCGGATCCAACTCAAAAAAAGAGTTCAGTCAATTTCTCAATATTGCACGCAGGTCAACATTTGAAAATGCTAACATATTGATACTGCTCAATCGGCGTAACTTGATATCAAACGCCGATCTGGACAGGCTCCTAGAGAGACTGGATCAGCTAGCAAGAAAGACTACGTCCTTTCAAAAATCTTTACATTAGGGGTGTTCCTTTTCTTATATAATACGCTGTGTGCCATGCGCAATGCTCTATGCACTCTGCCCCATGCGCTCTGCCCCATGCGCCACGCGCTCTGGGCTTTTCCCAATATCTTGTGCATAATGAGTCTAAGACACTAAATATAGTCATCTAGGGTTTTCCCTTATTCAAAAAACAGGGATTTCGACGTGATAAATGAGGGTTTCCCCGATTGAGTTCTTCTAATGGAACAAGGTATTAGCAAGGTGGGGGGCTTAATGAAAGGAGACTCATTATGAAAAGCCCAAAAAAATTCCTGGTCCTTTCTTTAGTTGCAGTCGTTCTTGCCACATTTGCTCCGGCCCTATGGTCTCAGCCGGCTCAGGAGCAGGGGACGGAGAAAGTCAATATTAACACGGCGACTGCTGAAGAAATCGCCCAACTCAAAAACATCGGCTCAGCCTA
>CAZCCX010000113.1:0-2393 GCA_964497115.1 uncultured Desulfobacteraceae bacterium | reverse complement strand
CCGTTCTCTGCGCGTCGCAGGCGATGAAATGGATCAGGAGATCGTTCAGTATCTGCGCAATAAATACAACCTGTTGATTGGCGAGGGACTGGCGGAACAGGTCAAGATCAACATCGGTTCAGCCTATGCCATGCGCATTGTTGAGTACCGGCAGCAGAATGGCCCTTTTGAGAAGCCTGAGGACATCTTGAAAGTAAAAGGCATTGGAGAAAAAACCTACGAGCTGAACAAGAAAATAATTACTGTAGAATAATCTTTTTCCGAGCCCCCCTTTTTCAGAAGACACGATGTTCCATTCAATTGCCCGAAAATCGAGAATGGAGCACCTTATATCCCGTTTCAGCGGGGAAACGCCCTTGGGGTCTGTCAGACCATTTCGGCCTTCAGGCCTTAACCCAAGAACTTCCATTGCCCTATGTGGGCCTGTCTCATGAAAGGCATCCTCCCTCTATGAAGAGAAAACCTCAAAGAGAAGATGGTCATTCCAACATAGCCGGCTTGTATCATAGACAGACCGGATCAAAGGCCTCAGAGTCCGGTGGGGAAGAGGATTCAAGAAAGCCTTCTATTGAGGCACGGATTGTAGAGCTCCTGGAAGAGAACAAGGTGCTGCGAGAGGAATTAGCCGTGTGCCGGATGGCGGAAGAAGCCCTTCTGAAGGCCGGCAAGGAAAAGGAAAGGCAGATTCGGTCTATGGCCTTCCATCATACGGTTTCGGAAGAGCGGTCACGGCGAAGGCTCTCCTCCTATCTCCATGACAACATCTGCCAGTCCTTGGGGATTGCCAAGATGAAGCTGGACAGCCTTGTCAAATCCATCTCTTCCTCGAATTCCAGGTCCCCTTTGGAGGAAGTGACACAAATCATCCAATCAGCGATTACGGACGTTCGATCAGTGATCGCGGATCTCAGCCCGGCGGTGCTCCATGAACTCGGGTTCGAGGCGGGCCTGGAATGGCTGTCCGGGCAATTCCATGAACAAAACGACATTCCGTGTACCTTTGAGAATGACCGTTTTTCAAAACCGATGAAGGAAGAGGCCGGTATTCTGCTCTTCTACTCGGTCCGCGACTTACTCATGAATGTAACCAACCACGCGCGAGCCGGCAGCGTCAAGATACGCGCCTTGCGAAAGCACGACAAGCTGCACATTGTTGTGGAAGATGACGGGGTGGGGTTCACACCCTCAGACAACGGCCTCCCGCTCCAGGAAGAGGGCGAGTTAGGATTGTTCGGCATTCAAGAGCGAATGAGTTCCATAGGAGGATCAATGGAAATCGTTTCTGCCAAAGGCAAAGGAACTCGTGTTACCCTGGTAGCGCCACTTCAACCCTGAAGCAAAATAGAGGAGAAGATCTATGAGTATTCAAATCATCCTGGCAGAGGACCACAGAATCACACGTGAAGGACTTGTCAATATGCTTAAAGATCAGCCGGACATGGAAGTAGTGGGTGAAGCTGGAAATGGGAGAGAGGCGATCCGGTTGGCCCGGGAGCTTTCCCCGGATCTGGTGATTATGGACGTCACCATGCCCGACTTAAATGGGATAGATTCGACACGCATCATCACTTCAAGCCCCAAGAATGTCAAAGTGATTGCCCTCTCCATGTATTCAGACAAACAATTTGTGCAAGGAATGATGCAGGCGGGCGCTTCAGGGTATTTGCTCAAAGATTGTGCCTTTAACGAATTGGCTCACGCCGTTCGAGCCGTATTCAAAGGCGACACCTACCTCAGTCCTGGAATAGCAGGCATTGTGGTCGAGGATTACGTCAGCAAACTGAAAACATCCGCCTCTTCCGCCTCCAGTGTCTTGACCAGAAGAGAACGGGAGGTCCTTCAGATGATCTCAGAGGGCGAGAGTACGAGGCACATTGCCTCCAAACTAGCCATCAGTATCAAGACCGTGGAAACTCATCGGCGACAGATGATGGGAAAGATTGGGATTCGTACGGTCGCCGGTCTCACAAAATATGCCATTCGAGAAGGACTGACCTCCCCGCACCTTTGATCGGTCCTTTCAGGCAATTCCCTTCAAACCCCTCCCTCTTTGCCCAGCCCTGTCTCAGACCCCAATCTCAACCCGCCTCGAGCAGATTAATCAGCCTCAGTCTGATTGATCCTCAAAACACCAACTTAAGGACTCTCATGCCTTGTATCATATATTCGCGGATCAAGTAAGAAATGAGGCATGGGCTGTTCCCTAAAGACGATATCTCAAAAAGAAATTCCACTGAATCCCGCAGTGATCTGAACTTTGAGGGTTTACGCCCCAGAACTTATGGCAGAATGTATAGCTCGCTTAGAAGGAACGGCCTCTTAAACCCTCAAAGTTCAGATCACCGCCGCTGGCCCCTATAGATATCGTCTTGAGGGAATAGTCCGTGCCTTAT
>CAZCCX010000112.1:0-7182 GCA_964497115.1 uncultured Desulfobacteraceae bacterium | reverse complement strand
AAAAGGGGGGTCGGTGGAGAGATCCTCTGTTCCGTGTGGTAGATTTCGGGGCAAGTGAGGTTATTCTCTAAATTCCTGAAATGATTTTCCGATCGGAGGGTGAAGATGTCACGTGTAGGCAAGAAGCCTATTCCTATACCAAAGGAAGTCAAGATCGATATCAAGGGAGATCTTCTGACTGTAAAAGGGCCCAAGGGGGAACTCAGTCGTAGGATTCATCCCAGAGTCAATATCCGTAATGAGAATGACGAGATCACTGTTACTGTGAATGACATGAGTAAGGAGTCAAGGTCCCTTCATGGACTCCATAGGGCCCTGATAGCCAACATGGTGAATGGTGTGAGCCAGGGGTTTGAGCGGGGACTTGAAATCGTAGGCGTCGGTTATAGGGCTGAGTTGTCCGGTAATAAGGCCACTTTCCATTTAGGTTATTCCAAACCGGTAGAATTTCAACTGCCCGATACCATAGAGGCGACAGTGGAGAAGACCAAAATCACTCTGCGTGGTGTGGACAAGGAACTACTGGGAGCGACCGCTGCAAAGATCCGTGGGTTGAGAAGTCCTGAACCTTATAAGGGGAAGGGTATCCGGTACGCGGGAGAGATGATCAGAAGGAAGGCAGGAAAGACGGCGGCGGGCAAATAGTATTTGTTTGCTAGAATTGGGGCATTGTCCCTAACTTCGGATAGGATTATGGCAGCTATAAAGAAGAGAGAGGCAAGACTGAGGAGAAAGAAAAGGGTAAGGAAGAGGATTAAGGGGGTCTCTGAAACCCCTAGGCTTTCTGTGTTTAAGAGTTCAAAACATATTTACGCCCAGATTATCGATGACATTACCTCCAATACCGTGGTTGACGCCTCATCCCTATCAAGGGACCTTCGGCCACAGGTTCATGGCAAGGGAGGCAATAGAGAAGGCGCTGCCTTCATCGGGGAATGGATCGCCAAGCGGGCACTGGAAAGAGGGATCAGTCAGGTTGTTTTTGATAGAAACGGCTTTTTGTATCACGGCCGCGTCAAGGTCCTTGCTGAAAGTGCGCGGAAGCATGGCCTGAAGTTTTGATTTCAATCCATTCTTTTTGAAATACGGGATATAGCCCAAAAAGAGCAAAACAAAGGGAGAGATCTATTGTATAAGGAAGAGGATGAAGGTCAACTTATAGAGAAAGTGGTTCATATTAACCGCGTCGCCAAGGTGGTCAAGGGAGGTCGGCGTTTCAGCTTTAGCGCGATTGTCATCGTAGGCGACGGCAAAGGGATGGTCGGCGGTGGCCTGGGAAAGGCCAATGAAGTCCCGGAGGCCATTAGGAAGGGCGTTGAGAAGGCCAAAAAAAACATGAAAATGGTTCCTGTATTCGATGGCACAATCCCTCATGAAATCATTGGAAAATCGGGGTCAGGAAGAGTTTTCCTCAAGCCTGCAAGGCCCGGAACAGGGGTGATTGCGGGTGGTGCGGTTCGGGCAGTCTTGGAAGCGGCAGGCATTCAGAACATCCTGACCAAATGCTTGGGATCTCATAACCCTCATAATCTGGTCAAAGCCACAGTGAAGGGATTACAGGCTCTAAGGAGTCCGGAAGACTTTGCGCGTCGCCGGGGCAAGACGGTCAAGGAGTTATTACAGTAGATGATGCGGGTGCATTAGACAGAGTGAAGACTATGGCTGATACGATCAATGTGACATTAATCAAGAGCGGAATAGGCAGGAACAAGAAGATACGTCAAACGCTTAGGGGGCTTGGCTTAACAAAGCTGCACAAAACAGTCACCCTTAACAATACTGCGGCCATAAGAGGAATGATCAATAAGGTCTCCTTTTTGGTCAAGATCGAGGTCTAAGTAAAGGGAAAAGTCTATGAGAATCCACGATCTCTCACCATTGAAAGGTGCAAAAAAGAAGAGAAAAAGGGTGGGTAGAGGGCCCGGATCGGGTCACGGGAAGACGTCATGTCGTGGCCACAAGGGACAAAAGGCTCGTTCAGGTGGGAGCGTGCGCCCCGGATTCGAGGGTGGACAGATGCCTTTGCAGAGGCGACTCCCCAAGCGAGGATTCACAAACATCTTTAAGGAACAATATGCCTTGATCCATGTTGGAGACTTGGAGAAGTTCAGCCCGGACACAGAACTGGATTCAGAGGTGCTCAGGAACGCAGGACTGGTAAAGCGGGCAAAAAATGCGGTGAAGCTCTTAGGAGACGGGGAGATTACGCATCCTCTGACGGTGAAGGTGAGCAAAGCCAGTAAGAGCGCCAGAGAGAAGATCGAGGCAGTGGGTGGCAAGGTCGAGATTGTCTTATCGGAACATATGAAAGTGAGGTTGAGATAGAGACCGTTGATTGGCGGCTTTCAAAATATTGGCAAGATCCCCGAATTAAAAAAGAGGATTATTTTTACTCTCCTTATGCTCGTTGTATACCGGGTGGGATGTCATATTCCCACTCCTGGGGTTGATGCTACGGCTCTTGCCGCGTTTTTTAGTCAAATGCAGGGAACCGTACTGGGGCTTTTTAATATGTTCTCTGGCGGGGCCCTTCAACAAATGTCTGTCATGGCGCTGGGTATTATGCCGTATATCAGCGCTTCCATTATCCTGCAGCTCTTGACCATTGTCGTGCCTCATCTGGAGAAACTGAAAAAAGAAGGTGAGCAGGGACGAAAGAAGATTACCCAGTATACCAGGTATGGGACGGTCGTATTAAGCATCATTCAAGGTCTTGGAATAGCCTATGGGTTGGAAAACATGTCCAGTCCTGACGGGGCCCCGATCGTTCCTGTCGGCGGGTGGGGGTTTCGCCTTCTCACGGTGATCACTCTTACTGCGGGGACCGCTTTTCTGATGTGGCTGGGGGAGCAGATTACGGAGAGGGGTGTAGGAAACGGCATATCCCTAATTATTTTTTCCGGCATCGTCGCACGTTTTTTCCCCGGTGTGGGTCGAATCTTTGAATTGATTAGAGTCGGACAAATCAGTGCTTTTTTCATGGCCATTGTGGTTGCCCTGATGATCGCCATCGTGGGATTCATCGTCTTTATGGAGAGGGCGCAGAGGAGAATACCCGTACAATATGCAAAGAGAGTCGTTGGGAGGAAGATGTACGGCGGGCAAAGCACACATTTGCCGTTGAAGATCAATACTTCGGGTGTCATTCCGCCCATATTCGCCTCCTCCATGCTCATGTTTCCAGCGACCATCGGTAATTTTGTCGATCTTGAAGGGACCCCATGGCTAGACTATGTTATGAACACTCTGCTGCAGGCGAATCATGTGGCTTATAACCTCTTATATGTCATCCTCATCATCTTCTTCTGCTATTTTTATACGGCGGTCCAGTTCAATCCCGTGGATGTTGCTGATAACATGAAGAAACAGGGGGGCTTTGTCCCGGGAATCAGACCGGGCAGAAATACGGCCGAATATATTGACAGGGTTCTGACTCGAATAACCTTTAGCGGCGCCCTGTATGTATCAGTAGTCTGCGTTTTACCTCAGGTTTTTATGTACCAGCTCAATGTTCCCATCTATTTTGGTGGGACCGCCCTTTTGATTGTGGTTGGCGTGGCCATGGATACATCCAATCAAATTGAATCCCATATGTTGACACGTCACTATGAGGGGTTCATGAAAAAGGGCCTTGGTAAGGCTAGGTAGGTGGGAAAAAGAGCTTTTTCCCGGAGTTTGGGCCTTCGGGGGATGAAGGATGTGGAAGGAAGAGGCATCGAGGACGGGTTGCATATCGAGCCATGAATGGGCGCGGGCAAAATTTTTTGACTAGGGTATTTGAATCATGAAAGTTCGAGCTTCTGTGAAAAAGATCTGTATTAAATGCAAGATTATCAAACGAAAAGGGACGGTGCGTGTGATCTGCGAGACCCCGCGGCACAAGCAACGACAGGGTTGAAAGGAGTAGGGGATTGGCCAGGATAGCAGGCGTTGATTTGCCAAAGGGAAAAAGAATAGAGATTGCCTTAACCTATATATACGGCATAGGCCGAAGTAATTCCCAGAAGATACTGGCAGAGGCCGGAGTCGATCTGGATACGGCTTCGGATCAACTCACGGAAGATCAGATAACCTCGATTAGAAAGATCCTTGATGAGAAGTACAGGGTAGAAGGCGATCTTAGGCGAGAAATATCCATGAATATCAAGAGGTTAATGGATCTCGGGGCCTATCGCGGGTTACGTCACAGAAGGGGCCTGCCAGCTAGAGGGCAGAGGACAAGCACCAATGCACGAACCAGAAAGGGGCCTCGCAGGTCTGTTGTTGGTAGGAGGAAGAAATCCTGATCTGAATGCGTCGGTGTTCCCTTTTTTGATATTCGGTTTCTAGATCTGAGGAGTGATAATGGCAAAGGCAGAAAAAAAGGTTAGTAGATCAAAGAGAGAGAAGAAAAATGTTCCTGTGGGCATCATTCATATTCGATCTACATTTAATAATACGATCATTACCGTGACAGATAACAATGGAAATGTCATTGCGTCATCAAGTGCCGGCCAGCAGGGTTTTAAGGGTTCTAGGAAGAGCACCCCTTTTGCTCCTCAACTTGCCGCTCAGGACGCTATCAAACAGGCCATGGAACAAGGGCTGAGAATGGCTGAGGTCAGAGTAAAGGGCCCCGGTGTAGGCAGGGAAGCTGCAATACGGGCCTTACAGGTCCACGGCCTGTCCATCAGCATCATCAGGGATGTTACGCCCATCCCTCACAATGGGTGTCGTCCTCCCAAGAGGCGGAGGATATAGTTTTTAAAGACCAATGATCAATGATCAATGATCAATGATCAATGATAACTGATGAATGATCAACGGAGGAAGAACTGTTTTGGCCAGAGATACTGGTGCATCATGTAGGCTATGCCGGCGGGAGAACTTGAAGTTGTTCTTAAAGGGAGACCGCTGTTATGGGGATAAGTGTGCGTTTGAGAGAAGATCCTACCCGCCCGGTCAGCATGGCCAGAGACGTGGAGGGAAACTCTCTGATTATAAATTGCAGTTAAGAGAAAAACAGAAGGTCAAGAGAATCTACGGCGTGCTGGAAAAACAGTTCAGGTTGTACTATTATCGTGCTGAAAAACAAAAAGGGGTTACGGGCACGAACCTTCTGGTTTTGCTTGAATGTCGATTGGATAATGTTGCGTACAGGATGGGGTTTGCTTCCTCCAGGAAACAAGCAAGGCAACTTATTAGGCATAATCATTTTGCAGTAAATGATAGGAAGGTCAATATTCCTTCTTATCAGGTAAAGGTTGGTGATGTTATCCAGGTGAAGGAAGGAAGCCGTAAAGTGGCGGCGATCTCAGAGGCCATGGAGACAGTCGTTCGAAGGGGCATTCCAGAGTCGATTGAAATGGAAAAGGAAAAATTTAGGGGTATCTTGAAGACCCTCCCCAATCGTGAAGATCTAACCATGCCTATTCAGGAGCAACTCATCGTGGAGCTGTATTCCAAATAGGGACAAGTCAATCCAGTAACTTCCATCGATTTGGACCGCATTAGGGGGATTCCTTGAAAGATTTAAGAACAAGAAATTGGCGAGAGTTAATTAGACCGAAAATGATCGTTGTCGATGAGGATAGTCGCACAGATATTTATGGTAAATTCGTCTGTGAACCCCTCGAGAGAGGCTTCGGGATTACTGTTGGTAATTCCTTGAGACGGATACTGCTTTCTTCACTGCAGGGAGCGGCCATCGTCTCAGTCTCAATTGACGATGTTGTTCATGAATTCACTGCCATTCCCGGTGTTATTGAGGATGTTACAGATGTCATCTTGAACTTGAAAGAAGTCAAACTTAAGTTGCTTGATGTGGAGGAGGCAATGGTTCGTCTTTCCAAGGAAGGGGAAGGGAAGGTAACCGGAGCGGATATAGAAAGCGACGGGTTGGTGGAAATACTGAATCCTGAGCAGCATATTGCTACCTTGAGCAAAGAAGGCAGACTCAATATGGAAATGGTGGTTAGGGCGGGGAAGGGGTATGTCCCTGCTGAAAAACACAAAACCAAGAATCAACCCATTGGAGTGATCCCAGTGGACGCCTTCTTCTCCCCCGTTCAAAAAGTCAATTATGTGGTTACGAATGCTAGGGTTGGGCAGATTACTGATTATGATAAGCTGACTTTGGAAATATGGACAGATGGAAGCGTCTTTCCCAAAGATGCTTTAGGATTTGCAGCGAAGATCCTCAAGGAGCAAATGATCCCCTTTGTTAATTTTGAAGAGGGTCCCGAGCCTGTGGAAGAGGAAGAGCAGGAAGAAAAACTCAACGAAAACCTGTTCAGACCCGTCTCAGAGTTGGAATTGTCGGTTCGTTCGGCAAACTGTCTGAAACATGCCAATATTAGCCTGATTGCCGAACTGGTTCAGAAAACGGAAGCTGAGATGTTGAAGACAAAGAATTTTGGAAGAAAGTCGCTGAATGAGATTAAAGCAATATTAGAGGAAATGGGACTCTCTTTAGGGTTGAAATTGGATAATTTACCGCAGGGCAAGCAGACACAGGAAAAAGGGAAAGAAGAGAAAGAAGAGAAAGAAGAGGATTCGAGTAAATGAGGCATCGAAAGACAGGAAGGAGACTGGGACGCAATTCGAGCCATCGGAATGCCATGTTCAGAAACATGGTTACCTCCCTTTTTAGATATGAACAACTGGAGACAACAGATTCGAAGGCAAAAGAGTTAAGACCCATTGCGGAAAAGATGATTACCCTTGCAAAGAGGGGAGATCTGCATGCAAGGCGTCAAGCCCTTTCATATATAAAGGACAAAGGTGTGACCCATAGGCTTTTCGAAGAGTTGAAAGACCGCTACTCTGACCGTCAAGGTGGATATCTGAAGATTATCAAGAAAGGGAACCGCAGGGGTGATGGCGCACCGGTCTCAGTGGTACAGTTGCTGCCGGCTGAACAAGAGAAGAAGACGAAGAAGAAGGGGAAGGGTGTAAAGCCGGCAGCCGGCACTGGATCAAAAAAGAAAGAGGTAAAGAAATCCTTAGAAGAAAAGGGATCAGTCGAGGACAAAGATCCTGAGAAAGAGGTAACTGCCGAGGATGATGAGTCCAGAAAAGAATAAAAAGGACTCATCCGAGATCTGCATGGGAAGATTCCTTTTTGATATAGATTTGATAACCCCGTAAAAAGTCAAAATCCTCGTCACTCCCGCGAAAGCGGGAGCCCATGACATCTTTGGA
>CAZCCX010000111.1:0-7185 GCA_964497115.1 uncultured Desulfobacteraceae bacterium | reverse complement strand
CAGATCATATAGAATTTTGCCGATAAGTCGGTGCTTTTTCCCCGACAGATCCTCTCGCACTTGAATATCCAAAGCGTCCATAAGTTGGTTTATCGTTATATAACCTTTTTCGACAGCTATAGTACCAAAGCGTTTCTCGATTCTTTTTACTACCATATTACTCTCCGAAAGCAACAATGAACAGGTTAGAGGCCTTAGCACAGATAGAGTTACAGCCTATCGTATTCTAAAGGAGCATTCTTAGCCTGTCTATCGGGGAAACCCTGATATTCTGCTTCTAAAAACCTGAGTTTAGGTTAGGCGGAAGACTGGAGACCGCCCGCCCTAAACACGGCGGGTTCACCCCGTTAGACACTGCATGTCTAACGGGGTAAAAAGACTGAAGGGTGAAGGAAGAGTCTTTAACCTTTATCATTCCCTTGCCTCTTTGACCAGCTTTTTGATTTCAGGGACTCTTTTCCTTTCATCCGCACTCCAGCACGGCAAGAGGCTGTTATTATGGAACAGGGGTTCAGAGGCGAGATCATAGTCAGAGCAGGTGACGGCCGTTTCCCACATCGGGGTATGGGGAAGAGGAGAATACTCGGCGAGATAGGGCATGGCCCCGGTTTCTGCCACGAACCTGATGGTGTTTATGACCGATTCAACCGACTGCCCGGGAAGTCCCATGAGAATGTAGGCCCCGATCTGCTTCTTTGAGAAGCCCGCCTCTTTCAGGTGATAAACAGCCCTTTCGAATTCACCTTCAGAGATTTTTTGATCCAGATCCTTATGCATCTCCAAATCCGAGGTCTCCAGTCCCAGACGGATCGTACGGAATCCCGCGCGTTGAAGCAGTCCGGCAATCTCCGGGGTAATCTCCCTGACGTGAAGCGCATTGGGAGTATGGAACCTCAGCCCCAGGTTCATTCGTATCAATTCCTCCAGAAAAACGCTTATATGGGTGTCTGAATGAAGAAGGAGGGCGTCATCATAAAAGGCAAAATCTTTGA
Organism: uncultured Desulfobacteraceae bacterium; assembly: GCA_964497115.1. Lineage (GTDB taxonomy): Bacteria > Desulfobacterota > DSM-4660 > Desulfatiglandales > HGW-15 > JAFGFY01. The sequence goes on along the minus strand of CAZCCX010000111.1, from coordinate 6,193 downwards.
CGCCGTAATTCTCATGCCAATACAGGACTTCTTCAAGGACGCGGTGTGGATCACGTTGTGAGAATTTGGGGTTCAGAAAGTGACTGGCGCAATATTGGCAACGAAAAGGGCACCCGGTTGAGGTTGAAAGACAGATGTAGTCTATTCTCCCCAAGAGGTCAAAGGCAGGACAATAGGGTTCATTCTTGTCCTGTAACGTTCCCTTTATTGAGATGCCGAATTCTTCCAATACGCTTAGGACGGATTCCGGATGAGTGGGGTCCCCTCCGCTCACCACACGATCCGCGCCTGAGAGTTGAAGCGCATGGTCTCTGCAAAGGCGAGCATAGACCCCGCCCAGGATCACCGGGGTATTGGGATGGGTCTTTTTGGCCAAAGAGATGACCTCGTGGACCCCTGGATACCAATAGGTCATAAGAGATGTCACCAGGATCCCGTCCGGTTTCTTGACGGCCTTCAAATCCTTGACAAAGGCTTGTCTGCTGATTCCGTATCGGCTATAAGATCTTGAGACATGTTTCAAAGGAAGAGGGCCGAGGACCTTCTCCCTCCAGAATTTGCCGGTTCCATAAGCCCGTCTTACGGGTTTCTTCAGGGATGGACTATGAGTCATGGCAGGGTGATGGACGTCCAGGCAGTCAATCAAGTGGATCTTGCCTCCGCGGCTTCTGAGAAAACCCGCGAGGGTAAGGAGCCCGAGGGGCTTGGACCATAGGTCATAGGCCGCGAAGTCGTAGATCCAGGGGTTTATCAGGATGAGTTCAGGTTTCATTTTTTCCGTCATATATAAGGTGATTAGCATTATCAGGTGGCAGTTGGCAATGAGGAATTAGGCATCGAATAATGAAGAAACATTAGACAGGATGCACAGGATTACGGGATAAGAATGGTCTTAAGGGCCTGGATTCCCGCGTTCGCGGGAATGACAGTGGGCACAGGTATTCCGCCTGGGCGGGATCAATCCTGTCAAAAGAAAAGCCGAGATTCTAAGGAGGAGAAATGAGAGCCGTTGTTCAGAGGGTGAAAGAGGCCAGAGTGGATGTGGATGGACGCACTGTGGGAGAGATCGGTCCGGGCCTGTTGGTGTTTCTTGGCGTAGGAGAGGATGATTCGGAAAAGGATTGTGAATATCTTGCCAACAAGGTCGTTCACCTCAGAACCTTCTCAGATGAGCAAGGCGCTATGAACCGGTCCTTGCTCGATACAGAGGGAGAGGCCTTGGTTGTTTCGCAATTCACCCTTTGGGGAGATTGCCGTAAGGGACGAAGACCCTCGTTTATTCGGGCAGCGAAACCTGAGAAGGCCAGGGAGCTTTATGCGGAATTCATTAAGATCTTGAAAGGAAAAGGGCTGCGGACCGCTACCGGGGAATTCCAGGAGATGATGGACGTCCATTTGGTCAATGACGGCCCTGTGACCCTGCTTCTGGATAGTTCAAAAGGCTTCTGATTAGTTACTTTTTAGGAGATTATTAAGGTTGCCTCCGATTTGAGAAAGTACTTGGTCGTTTGCAGGTTCAGCGTTCAGCGTTCAGTGTTCAAGGTTAATGTCTCTTTAAGCCGTCAGGATTCAAGGTCCCTGAATTCTCTAACGCCGAACTCTGAACCTTTGAACCCGTAAACAGCTAGATAAGGGTTTATCAGCGATTTTCGCCTTGCAGTGAATAACCCTATTGCTAAGATAGATATTTCGTGTGAGATATGATAGAAAGATAAGCTGGCGGTATGGTCAGAACCCGGATAAGCGCCACTCTTTTTGCATGGGAGCGGATAGATGTCAGAGAATCTGATAGGCGATGATGGGGTGTATAAAGAGGGGGCTTCTTTTCAGACTGGAGATCCGATAGAACCTGAACGAAGAAAGGGCGGCACGATAAGCCGCTTGAAATGGATCTTCTTTGTGTTTGTTGTTGTTTACAGCCTTCTGTCTTACTTCTATGCCCCCATCCTTACGTGTCTGGGAGAATATCTCATTGTAAAACACTCCCCCCAAGAATCCGACCTTATTGTTTGTCTGGCAGGTGGGAATGTGGACCGAGGGCTTGCCACAGCGGATGCCTTTCAAAAGGGGCTGGCCCCGCACATTTTTATGGCAAGAGAGGAGTCCGCTGATGGGTATGATCTGCTGAGAGAAAGGGGGATCGACTATCCTGAAGATGTGGATCTCATGATGATGCTTCTCGAACAACAGGGTATTTCACGATCTGTTTTTCTCACAAGTGATCGCACGGTGGACAGTACTATTGACGAGGCGGAGTATATTAGGGATCTTGTGATGGAAAAAGGCTACAAGTCTCTTATCCTTATCACGTCCCCTACGCATTCCAGGCGTGCCTGGCGCACCTTTAAGAAGGTCTTTGAGGAAAACGAGGTGCAGGTCTTTTCGCTTCCCTCTTCTTATTCGAAGTTCAACCCTGAGGATTGGTGGGAACAGAGGAAATATGTGCGGGAGGTCATCATCGAATATCAGAAGCTGATCTATTACGCCTTCAAGTACTCTCTATAATGAGCAAGAGCAAACCTCGTCATCGGTGGACATTTCACACGTTGCAGATGTGCTCCAAAGGCCGGTATATACGGGATAAGGCGGATATTTTGATTGACAGTCCGAGGGCTGGTTGTTACCCTTCATGTATTGAAGCGAAGGCGTAAATTCCCCCTTTTGCATGTTTCGATTATGAAATACGTATTGACGATAGCTGGGTCCGACTCATGCGGGGGGGCCGGGATTCAGGCAGACATAAAGACCATCAGCGGCCTTGGGGCCCATCCCCTGACCGTCATCACAGCTCTCACCGCTCAGAATTCCCTTGGGATAGATGCCGTTCACGAAATCCCCGCGACGTTTATTTCTCAGCAGATTGAAACGACTGTCGGCGATGTCTTTCCTGATGCGGCCAAGATCGGGATGTTGTCTTCAGGCAAGGCGATCAGGGCAGTGGCCAAGATGATCAAGAGGTATGAGCTTCCCCGGGTGGTTGTTGATCCGGTGTTGAGGGCTTCTACGGGAAAGGGTCTGCTTGTCCCTGAGGCGGTTTCTCTTTTGAAGGAGATCCTGCTGCCTCTGAGTCGCGTGGTTACTCCGAATCTGGATGAGGCAGAAATGCTGACAGGAAAAAGGGTCCGGACCCTCAAAGAGATGGAAGAGGCTGCAAAACGTATCAGGAGCCTGGGGCCGGATGTAGTGGTGACGGGGGGACACCTGAAAGGGGAATGTGTGGATCTCCTCTATGACGGAAGGGCTGTCTATCATTTCTCCGGAGCGAAGATAAATACTGAACATGTCCACGGAACCGGATGTGTGTTTTCTTCTGCCCTGGCCACTTTTCTTGCATTGGAAGGCAATGTAATAAGAGCGACAGAACTGGCCCATGAATTTGCCAGACGAGCCATAGAGAGGGGCTATCCTTGCGGGAAAGGGGCAGGGGCTGTTCGGCCGTAAGATGAACGTCCAACATCGAACGCCGGATGTCCAACGTCGAACAAGGTTGGGGCTTCGCTCCTTATTTATGGCCTCTTCTGTATCGAGTGTGTAGAAAGACCAGCCGGGCGGGGAGGGGAATATGGTGGAATTCCCTTGTTTTCAGAGCGACGAAGTCGCGTTTGATAAAATCGCGTAGCGATTTTATATGAGGTGCGTATTCAAATGACCCAATTAGCAAAAGCCAGATCAGGCATCACGACTCCTGAGATGGAGACGGTGGCTGAGAGAGAAAAGGTGAGTGTCCTGGAACTCCGGGACAAGATAGCTGAAGGGCGGGTGGTTATCCCGGCCAATATAAAACATAAAGGACTTGTGCCGTGTGGTGTCGGTGAAGGGTTGTTCATCAAGGTAAATGCCAATATAGGGACTTCTTCGGATAGAATCTCGCTGGAAGAGGAACTGACCAAGTTAAAGGTCGCCGTGGAGGCAGGCGCGGACACGGTTATGGACCTTTCCACGGGAGGGGATATCGATTTGTGCCGCAGAAGAATCCTTGAGGCATCAAGGGTCCCTATCGGGACCGTCCCCATCTATCAGGCGGTGGTGGAGATGGCAGAGAAACGGGGAGGACTCATTCATCTCACTGTGGATGATATTTTTAAGGTTATTGAGAAACAGGCCGCCGATGGCGTGGATTTCATTACCGTTCACTGCGGACTGACAAGGGCGGCCCTGGATCAGTTGAAAAAGCAGGGCCGGGTCACTGATATCGTCAGCCGGGGAGGGTCCTTTTTGGCTACGTGGATGTTGCATCACAACTGGGAAAACCCACTCTATGAACATTACGATAGGCTTCTTTCCATAGTAAAGAAGTATGACGTAACCCTCAGTCTGGGGGATGGGTTAAGACCGGGCTGTTTGGCCGATGCCACAGACCGGGCGCAGATTCATGAATTGATGACCCTTGGGGAGTTGACCAAACTGGCATGGGAACAGGATGTGCAGGTGATGATTGAGGGGCCGGGTCATGTTCCCTTGAACCAGATCAAGACCAACGTTATACTTCAGAAGCAATTGTGCCATCATGCCCCGTTTTATGTGCTGGGCCCTCTGGTCACCGATGTGGCTGCCGGCCATGATCACGTGGCCTGCGCCATAGGAGGCGCTGTGGCCGGGGAGGCTGGGGCCGATTTTCTATGCTACGTGACCCCGACAGAGCATCTGTGTCTGCCGGGTGTGGAAGATGTCAGAGAAGGGGTTGTGGTCACAAAGATCGCTGCCCATGCGGCGGATATTGCGCGGGGGCACAAACTTGCCATAGATCGGGACAGGAAGATGTCTGAGGCGAGAAAGAATCTGGACTGGGAGACTCAGATAGGCCTTGCGATTGATCCGAAAAAGGCGAAGAGATTGCGTGAAGAGAATCCCCCCGCAGAAGAGGATGCCTGCACCATGTGCGGAAAGTACTGTGCGATTAAGCAGGTTAGAGAGTATTTTGATAATTAAACCCTCCACCTCTGGTGGAGAACCCGGATAGGTTCTAGCGATCCGGGGAGAAAGGGGAGCGTTGTATCGTAAGGGAGTATTGCTCAAGGGACAAAGGTTATTCTTTTGTTCCGAGGCTCCCGTGCTGGTCTTTTCTGAGACTTATCGGCGAGGGAAACTTGCCCCCTCCGCTGTTCTCCCGCTCCTGTGGAGCGGGAGCCAGGGCTTCCCCCACAGATAAGCCACGAAAAGACGGCGCCCTCCCCCACCGGTCACTTCAGAATAACCTTTGTCCCTTGAGCCTCGCGCCTTAAGCCGCGCCGCACGAAGCGCGTATATCACTGCCGGAAATCGTTGTCGTCCTACTGGGAATGCCCATGTGAGTAAACCTCTTACTTCCCTAGACAAAATTCGCTGAATATCTTTTCGATGACATCCTCATTTGTGGTCTCACCGACGATATCACCCAGGGCCTCCAAACCGTTATTGAGATCCAGTGCGATGATCTCCAGGGGTAGCCCTTGAGTGATGTTGTGAAAGGCGTCTTTGAAATACTTGAATGCGTCCGTCAGGGCTTGCCGATGCCTCAGGTTCGGAGCTAGACGGGAAGACATGGGGTCCACATGGCCTGCTAACACATGATCCCGGATGGCCTTGTGCAGATCATCTATACCTTCTCCTGTGAGGGCTGATATCTTTATTGGGGGCATGCCGGCCCAGACCCTGTCTAGATCCTTTTGACTCACACTTGGTGCGAGATCAATCTTATTAAGTAGGATGAGACTCTTGTTTTTGTCGGCTTTGGTGAGGATATCAAAGTCATCCTGAATCAAAGGGCGGCTTTGGTCCAGGACGATCAATGAAAGATCGGCATCAGCCATCCGTTCTTCAGCCAATCTCATCCCGATTCTTTCCACTTCTCCTTGGGCTTCGCGAAAACCGGCCGTGTCCATGAGGAGTATGGGAATGCCTTCAATATGAATAAAGGATTCTACAATATCTCTGGTGGTCCCCGGAATAGGTGTGACAATGGCGCGCTCCTCGTTTAGGAGGCGGTTTAGGAGACTTGATTTTCCCACATTCACGCACCCGACGATAACAGTCTTGATCCCATCCATCCAGATTCTTCTCTTCTCGTGGCCCGCCATAGTTTCTTCAATGGGTTCGAGAACATCTTTCAGTATGCGCTGGGCCATCTCTTTGCTGGAAATGTCCGCGTATTCTTCCTCGGGAAAATCAATGGCGACTTCAATATGAGCCAGAATCTCCACGATTTTTTCACGCA
>CAZCCX010000110.1:0-7190 GCA_964497115.1 uncultured Desulfobacteraceae bacterium | reverse complement strand
TTCCAAGAGGTTATGGACTCCCGCTTTCGCGGGAGTGACGGCTTTTCGACTTTTTGCGAGTCCATCAAAATTGCCGCGCAGTTTTATATATTGCTCCGCCTTACGGAGCTCACAGCGGCAAAGCCGCGATATTTAAGAAATTCCTTGGTTCATAGAACAACGTAGGGCTTCATCCTTTCATATAGTTTGGGGCCAATGCCTTTCACGGACAACACATCACGTAAACGCTGGAAGCCGCCACGTTCAGAACGTTCCCGAACAATGGCCTTTGCCAACCCCGGGCCGATTCCGGGAATAGCTGTGAGCCCTGTTTCTGATTCCGTATTCAACGAAATGGGTATTCCGAGAGTAATCTTATAGAAGGCCGACATCTCACTTAGAACAAATCGGGTGTTTAGGGTATCTTGACGTACTGTGACCACCTTCCCCGTTGACAAAGGTCCCTCTTTGAATCTTTGAGGGCGAGCCATGTCAAGGTTTAGGGCCCCTGCCTTGTCCATGAGGGTTATGATATCGGGGGGACAGTCAAACCTGTAAACACCGGGGGATTCAACATCCCCTGCGACCTCGATGAAGAAGTCACCCTCGCTGGAAGCCCCGGGAGGTCTTGAATGAGTGAGAATAGTATTCAGAAAACAGAGGATTAGGAGAAAGGACAATAAGACCAGAAAGCCGGTTGCCCGATCATTGATCTCCAGATTCATCTTCATCCAAACCAAAGGCCTTATGCAACACCCGAACAGCCAACTCCGTATATTTTTCCTCTATCACACACGAGACCTTGATCTCAGAGGTACTTATCATGATGATATTGATATTCTCTCCGGAAAGTGTATCAAACATCTTCTGGGCCACGCCTGCATGGGTTCTCATGCCCACACCCACGATAGAGACCTTGGCAATATCTTCATCGCCCAGAACCTTTTCAGCATCCACTTCTTTTGCCACCTTGCTGACCAGCTTCATAGTCCTGTAGAATTCAGCTTTAGGCACGGTAAAGGTCAAGTCTGTTAAGCCGTCTTCGCTGGTGTTTTGAATAATCATATCGACTACAATACCGGCTCCCGATATGGGTCCAAACAGTAGAGCGGCGATCCCTGGTCTGTCGGGGACCCTTCTGAGGGTTATCCGAGCCTCGTTCTTGTTGTACGTCACACCAGCCACTAATACCTTTTCCATATCCTTTTTCTCACCAATCACCATGGTACCTTGCTCCTTTCCAAAGGACGACCTCACATGAATAGGCACATCGAATTTCATAGCAAATTCGACAGCCCTGATCTCCAAGACCTTTGCACCCATACTCGCCATCTCCAACATTTCCTCATAGGAGATGAATTCCATTTTTTGTGCCTTGGGGCACACATTGGGATCTGTCGTGTAAACACCGTCTACATCGGTAAAGATCTCACAGACATCCGCCTTCAAGGCAGCGGCAAGGGCAACGGCCGTGGTATCAGAGCCCCCTCGTCCTAGCGTAGTGATGTTGTTCCGCTCATCCAGCCCTTGAAACCCGGCCACAGCCACGATTCTGTCCTTTTCGATCTCTTTGATGATTCGATTGGTATCGATTTCATGTATCCGGGCCTTTCCGTACAATTGATCCGTGTAGATCCCAACTTGAAAACCAAGCAACGAACGGGCCTCGTAGCCCATGGATTGCAGGGTTATGGCGAAGAGTGCCACGCTCATCTGCTCCCCGGTAGAAAGCAACACATCCATCTCTCTCAGATCGGGGTCTTGGGTCACTTCATGTGCCAAAGCGATCAGGCTGTCGGTCTGCCCGGCCATAGCCGACAAAACGATCACCATCTGATGGCCCTGTTGGGCATATTCAATGACCCTGTCAGCGACGCCCCTTATCTTCTCAATACTGGCGACAGATGTGCCTCCATACTTTTGTACAATGAGTGACATGTCTAATCCTTGTCTTGTTCAAATCTCCGAATGACCTCCAAAGCTCGGGGATGTTGACCCGAAAAAGTGATCTCGCGTCGGTGATCATCTATAATGACCAATTTGACGGTGACCGTCCCTTCCGGTAGAATCTCCGGCCATCGGTCCGCCCATTCTATGGCCACAATACTCTCGTCGTTCAAATACTCTTCCAAACCTATGGACTGAACATCGGAAAGATTATCCAGACGGTAGAGATCCATGTGGTAGAAAGGGCATTCCCCTTCATATTCATTCACCAGGGTAAAAGAGGGACTGGTGACCACCATATTGGGACTTATACCGAGCCCAAGCGCAAGGCCTTTGGCAAACCAGGTCTTGCCACTTCCCAATTTCCCAGCGAGCCCGACTACATCTCCCTTTGACAAAACGCCACCAAGCCTCCGGCCAAGCCTGATGGTCTCCTGATCGGAGATGGTGACAAAGGTGACGGGCGCCATGTTCAAGACCTTAGAGGGGGTGATAAAGATCCGCATGGGGAGGTGGATTTTCCAATGGCCATTCTCCGAGGGAGAGCGCGCGCATCAACTCGGGAAGGACTTCCAACAGCTCACCAGCCAATACGCCGGTCTGCCCCATATCCTCTGCCAAATAATCGGCGGCCAAACCGTGTAGATAAACTGCCGTGATACCTGCCTCCTTCATAGGCCACCGCCTAGCCAAGAACCCTCCGAGCAAACCAGTCAGGACGTCACCTGAGCCTCCACTGGAGAGAGCAGGATTCCCCGTGGGGTTCACATGTATTGTGCCGCCGGGCTCTGCGATCAGGGTTCTAGCCCCCTTCAAGATCAAATGGCATCCATACTTTTCCACAAACCGGTGGGTCGTCCCCACACGATCATCCTGGATATCTGATACCTTCAGGCTGGTTAATCGCCCCATTTCACCAGGATGGGGAGTGAGTATGGCGCCTCCTTTACAGTCGGCCAAGACCCTGAGGTCTTCAGAAAGGGCATTGAGCCCGTCGGCGTCAATAACCATGGGCACCCGCCATGTTTTCACGATATTCCTCACCAGGGCCGTGGTCTCTGGATGGGTAGACAAACCCGGCCCGAGTGCCAAAGCTGTCTTCCCTTCCATCAGCATATTGATTTCCTTTTCCGCCCTAAGGGATAGACTTCCCTCCGGGGTTTCCGGCAATGGAACCGTCATGACCTCTGTCAGTTTGCCTTCAAGGATCGAATTGAGGCTCTTGGGCACACCCAAGGTTACTAACCCCGCACCGGCCCTAAGTGCACCGAGCGCGGTAAGGGTTGCGGCACCTGTTTTACCTGTCGATCCGGCCAGCACCAGAAGATGGCCCCTGCTTCCTTTGTGGATATCCTGCCCTTCTGCGTTAAACAGAAGATGGAACTCATTCGGTTCCGACATCATTGCGCTTTCGGGAATCTGCTTGGCAATAGATTCCGGTATTCCGATATCGATTCTTGCCAGCCGGCCCACGACCTCCGCGCCGGGGAAAACCAGTTGGCCTATTTTGGGAAACCCGAAGGTGACCGTGAGATCCGCCTTTATGGCAACTCCCATAATCTGTCCCGTATCGGCATTGAGACCTGAAGGGATGTCAACGGACATTACAGGCTTGTCCAATGAATTGACCTCTTCTATCACTTTTCGATAAAACCCCCTGACAGGAGAATTGAGCCCGGTCCCCAAAATGCCGTCTATGATCGCATCGCAGGCTCTCATCATTCGACGCCCTTTGACCCATTTCTTGGCGTCCGGAATTTCCAGAATCTCTATGTCCATACGTTGAATCACATCAAGATTAATTCGGGCATCTCCGGAGATTTTCTTCAATTCTGAAAGGACTATAACCGTGACAGCGACTCCAGCCTCCTTGAGGTATCTCGCCATCACATATCCGTCCCCTCCGTTGTTCCCGCCACCGCAGAGGATGACCACTTGGGCATCTTTTGAAGGTTCGAAATGGTCCATAAAGATCCTGGTGGAACCCCGGGCGGCATTTTCCATCAGCACGGCGCCGGGTATGCCCAGATCCTGGATCGTCATTCGATCTATCTCCTGCATTTCAAATGTCTTGACCAGTCTCATTACTCTTCTCCAGAATCACCATAGCTATTCCATAGTCCTCTTCATCTGAAAGACTCAAATGCGAGCAAGTGATCTCTTCCTCCCGGCATTGTTCAGAAGACCTGCCGTGGAGTTTCAAGCAAGGTCTCCCGGTAGATGAATGGAAGACCTCTATGTCTTTCCACCTCAGCCCCTTCTTCATCCCCAGGCCGAGGGCCTTGGAAAAGGCCTCCTTGGCAGCAAAGCGCAGGGCATAGGCCTGTGGAGGAAACGCCTTTTTGCTGCAAAATGCGATTTCCTGCGGGGTAAACACACGGTCCGTAAACCGCTTACCCCATCGATCAATGACCATCTCAATCCGTTCAATACTCACAAGATCAACGCCGATTCCGTATATCATGATCAGAAACACTCTACGAGATCTACCATCTCTCTGACAGCCTGTTCAAACCCCACATAGATGGCCCTGGCCACGATACTGTGACCGATGCTGTACTCTTCAATCTGGGGCAGCACCCCGAACCTTTTCACGTTGACATAGTTGAGACCATGTCCGGCACTGATACCAAGGTCCAGCTCGTCCGCTATTTCGACAGATTGGGCAATACGCAAGAACCTTTCTTCGGCCTCGGATTCAGTCCGGGCTTCGCTGTAATGCCCCGTATGGATTTCCACGACATCACCTCCGACTTTTCCTGCAACCTCAATCTGAACAGGATCCGGATCAATAAAGAAACTGACCCGAATCCCTCTTTCCTTCAATTCCTCAACGACCTTCTTATAGAGGTCAGGGTTTGAGTTGACATCAAGGCCACCTTCGGTTGTCAGCTCTTCTCTTTTCTCAGGAACCAGTGTGACCAACTCAGGTCTGATGTCTCGGGCAATACGGACCATCTCCTCAACAGCAGCCATTTCCAGGTTGAGTCTGGTCTTCACGGTCTGACGGAGAAGACTCAGATCCCTATCGTTGATATGACGTCTGTCCTCTCTGAGGTGGCAAATGATACCCTCTGCCCCGGCCAATTCGGCGATCCCTGCGGCAAGGACCGGATCGGGCTCATTGATACCCCTTGCTTGGCGAACGGTCGCCACATGATCGACATTGACAGCTAAACGTGCCAATCTTCAACCCTCCTTTTAACTATTTGATTTTTCCATATTTATCAAGCCAAGAAGCCTTGTCTGCTCTTCACTCATTCGAAGCTTCTCTTCGGATGATCTCTCATGGTCGAAACCCAATAAATGCAAAAGGCCGTGGATCAACAGGCGATAAACGGTCTCTTCCAAAGACTCCCCTAAATCCGCTGACTCTTGAATAGCTCTATCCAAGGAAATAACGATATCTCCCAGCATGCCCGAATTGTCCTCAGGCGACCCGGGCTCTGACATGGGAAAAGCCAGCACGTTTGTGGGCCCGTCTTTTCCGCGGTAACGCTCATTCAGTTGGGATATATACGTATCGTCGGTGAAAAGAATGCTCACTTCGCCATTATGACAGGCCAAGTCTTTTAAGACCTTCTGGAGATTCCGCTCTATCGTCAGGTTTCTTAGACCGGGTAGTCTCTGTTGAGATGTGATCAGTATGTCCATTCGCGCTCGTTTTTGAACTTCTCGTTACTGCCTCGGGGTATTCAATGCGTTGGTGAAATATACCGCTCAGTGTTTTATTGAAACTTTTTGCTATCTCATTCAGGTCCTTTAAAGTCAACTCGCATTCATTCAACTGCCCGTCAGAAAAGGCATTGTTGATGATTTTCTGAACCATCCCTTTAATGCGTGAAGGCGTCGGGACGACGACGGACCGGGAAGCAGCCTCCACCATGTCTGCCAACATGACGAGCCCCGCCTCTTTGGTCTGGGGTTTGGGTCCCGGGTATCGGAAGTTCTCTTCCTCCACTTCAATGGTTTTCCCACCTTTGGCAAGTGCGCGTTCCTTGGCCTTTTGGTAGAAATAAGAAATCAAACTGGTGCCGTGGTGTTGCTGAATGATATCGGCGATCTCTCTCCCGAGCTTATGTCTCTTTGCCAATTCAAATCCGTCTTTGACATGGGAAATCAGGATGAGGCTGCTCATGGAAGGGGCCAGTTTCTCGTGTCTATTTTCACCCCCCATCTGGTTCTCTATGAAATAGAGAGGCTTTTTCATCTTACCGATGTCATGATAGTAGGCACTGACTTTGGCCAAAAGAGGATTCGCCTGAACCGCTTTGGCCGTAGCTTCCACCATATTGCTGATAATCACGCTGTGGTGATATGTCCCTGGGGCCTGAACCATCAGACTCCTCAATAAAGGCTGGTCGAGATTACTCAATTCCAGCAGTTTGATATCGGTTGTGAAACGGAAAGACATCTCCACCAGGGGCAAGATCCCTGTTCCGATGATGCCAACAAGGATTCCACCGACAAATCCAGACAAGGAGGCAACGACGGATTGGATAGTATAAAAGGATCCATCGATCATCTCAATTGAAAGGCTCAGGACTATATTGATGAGCCCCACCCTCAAACCTGTTTTGATAAGAATCCCACGTTCCGTACAATTTTGTACACCATGGGCAGCCACGAGACTACTGATCAAGAAATATACGAAGAATTCAACTCTCCCCCCCGTGATGAGGGACGCGAGAACAGAGATGATCAATGAGGAAATAACAGCTAGGTTCATACCCTGAAAGATGGATATAAGCATCGCTCCGCAGGCAACAGGCATGGCATACAAGAGGGCCTCGGAAGTAAAAAAAGTGAAGCCTCTGGCCACTTCTTCAGCTACAAAATTATAGGTCCAAATAAACAGGAACATGGCCAGGATGGTCACAGAACAAAAGAGGAGATGCCTTCCATCTTCCCTTATTGACTGCGCTCCCCTAGATTCCACAAGATAAATCACAACGAATAGGATTCCAGTCAGAAGGGACATAGCCGCTATCTTGCCGACCATCTCAACCCGTCTCGGGGATCTCGTGTCTGCAGAAAGTTTGAGAAGGTGATCGGGACCAATCCTTTCCCCTTCCCTCACCAGCATTTCTCCCTTTTTAATCTGATAATAGGTAGTTTTCACCAATTCCCGGGCGATGTCCTTTCGGAGTTCCGTCTCTCTTTGATTGAAAGTGAGATTCGGACTGATAAGAGGCAAGGCAAGCCTTAGGGAAATATTGACGAGTTCAGGAGGAGCCATGGTCTGCGCAAGCCCATTTTCCTGA
>CAZCCX010000109.1:0-7212 GCA_964497115.1 uncultured Desulfobacteraceae bacterium | reverse complement strand
AGAGGTTATCAAACTTGACTCAGAAGAACTCCACAAGAAAGAAGACAGCGACTACTGATGTCAGCGAGTCCCCTCCTAGAAGGCACAGCCCCAGGGACAATGCCCGGAACGTAGAATTTCTGGTCAAAGTCTCCAACATCTTTGCCAAGTCTTTGGATATTCAGGCCCTTTTGCATGAAGTAATTGATCAGATCTTCTATTTCATGAAAAGAATCGATCGTGGAGCCATATTGCTGCTGGACAAGGATACCGGCGAATTGAAAGAAGTGGTGTCAAAAACCCGGACAAGCAATCACGCAACCCCCGCCATCAATTGGAACAGGGCCATAGCCCATAGCGTTGTCAAAGAAGGCAACCCGGTTGTGCTGTCGGATAGGAGTCACCAAAACCACTCAGGTTCTTTGGATGACGTTGAATTCGATGATATTCTGTCGGCCATGTGTGTCCCCCTTAGATACAAAGGGGAGATTCAAGGAGTCATCTATGTGGATTCTATTGCCCTACCCGGCGGAATCAGAAAGGACGATCTCCAGTTGCTTACCGGTTTAGGTGATACAGCGGCAGTCGCCATACAAAACGCGCGACTCTATGAGGCCTTGAAAGAGGAATTGGATGAACGCAGGCGGGCAGAGGAGGCCTTGACAAAAGCGAATCGGGATCTTGAAGAGACAAGAGATATGCTGGTCCAGTCCGAGAAATTCGCGGCCATCGGGCGGCTCTCCGCAGCCGTTGCCCATGAAATCCTCAATCCTGTCAATATCATGTCCATGAGGATTCAGTTATTGGAGGCCCTGGGGGGGATTTCGGAATCAATAAGAAAACCTTTACTTGTCTGTAAGAGCCAGTTGAATCGCATCGTAGCAATCACGGAAAGTCTGGGACGGTCTTCTCGTACGTCAGAAAAACATAGGGTGATCAGTAATATGAACGAGACCATCGAGAGTGTTGTGGATCTGATAGCCCCCCAACTTAGAGTAGATGGAATCCGAACCGATGTGGAACTTCATGCCGGCTTGCCCCTCATCCCGATGGACAAGGAGAGGATTGAACAGGTGATCTTCAATCTTATTTCCAATGCCACGGTGGCCATGACAGGCAGGGAAACCAAGGTGCTGAAGATCACAACAAAACCCAACCCACAGGGTTCCGTTCTGATCGCCGTTTCCGACACAGGCGCCGGCATTGATCCGTGTGACATAGACAAGGTTTTTGACCCTTTTTTCACGACAAAAGACCCCGGGGAAGGCACAGGACTGGGCCTCTTCATCGCCTACAGCATTGTACAAGAGCATGCCGGCAGAATATGGGCGGAAAATAATGAATCGGGAGGAGCGTCTTTCTATATTGATCTTCCCATAGAGAGAACCCCGAACAGATAATGAAATCACGCCCAAGACGTGATTTCATATAGGAAAGGAGACCTTTGCGATGGGAAGAATTTTAGTGGTGGACGACGAGATTGAAGCGTGTAACGCCTTGGAGGAGTTTCTGAGTCTAAAGGGCCATGAGGTCTACACCGCCTTGGATGGGCCGACTGCCCTCGCAAGACTGCAGGAGGTCAGACCGGATATCGTGTTGCTCGATATGATCATGCCGGGGATGGAGGGGACCGAAGTCCTGAAAAAAATCAAAGAGTTTGATTTCGACACCTCCGTTGTCATGGTCACCGTTGTGGCCGAGCAAAACAAGGCCAAAAAGACAATGGAACTGGGGGCATTTGATTACATTACCAAACCCGTAGACCTCAATTATCTGGAAAACGTCCTTATGGTGAAGTTATTGGACACCTCCGACTGATTTTCCCATGTCAGAAATCGCCCAGGAATTTCGGCTCCTCATAAGAATTTGTGGGTGAAAAAGGTGCGATGACATTTAGCTGAAGAAAGGTGGCGAAATTTCATTGGGGGCCGATGAGCACCTTGAGATATAGATCTCCTCCTTGCCCTTCACTCATCTGCCTTCCCATGCCGGCAAGCCGCAAGACAGTCCCGTGACTCACACCTGAAGGTATGTTTATTCGAAATAGCCGCTTGTGAAAGCCCCATGGGATATTGACCAGTTTGCGGGCCCCGGAAATCGCTTCCTTTGGGGTGATTTTGATTTGCCCGTACAGATGAGGATCATCCCCTGAGCCTGTGGGACGTATGACCTGGAGATGAGGCGTCCTCCTTTTCGGCATCGCGCGCCGCACCTTGCTTGTTACTCCGACTTGCGGAATCTTCAACAACATTTTCAGGAACCCCATCCCAAACAGAAACCCCCCTATGTGGGCCCACCACGCGATGCCGCTTGTCTGTGCCTGTGTTCCAGCGGCGCTCAAGAACTGGAGAAAGAACCAGAACCCGAGAAAGAAAAAGGCGGGGATCTCCACAAAATAAGGAATGAAAAAAACGGGGATGAGTGTGAGAATTCTGGAGCGAGGATACAGAAGAAGATAGGCCCCCATAACGCCTGCAATGGCTCCGCTGGCCCCGATAGTGGGGATTTGAGAGTGCCAGTTCATAACAAGATGGGTAACCCCCGACGCCCATCCGCACAAAAGATAAAAGATGAGGTACCTTAATGAGCCTAACCGGTCTTCCACATTATCGCCGAATATATAGAGGGACCACATGTTCCCCAGCAGATGCCAGAAACCCCCATGAAGAAACATAAATGACAAAAACGCAAAGGCCTGCTGCCCAAAACCAAAGTATGAAGCGATCTCGGGTGTCGAATAGCGCGCAGGAACAAGGCCATAGGTCGCCAAGAATTGACTCAGCTCCGGCCCCCGGGCCGGTGTCAAAAAAAAGAACAGGACGTTTAGAGAGATAATGATGGTGTTTACGATGGGGTAATTTCTGGACTGAATGGTGTCACGTAGCGGTATCATGGGGCGTGTCGGGAGAGGCTCAACGGCCGGATCTTATTCTTTTGGGTTTCAATACAAGATGATGACTCACGGCATAACCTAGAACCAAGATCACAAGAAATAGAATAAGCCATATATAGTTTTCTCTGATGATATCCTTTCCTCGATAAACCAATTGATTGTATGTCATGTCTTCCGAAAGACTTCCCAGATAACACCCGATGACCACCAAAATCGCGGACCAAATCCCGGCTCCGAGCCCTGTAAACAGAGAAAATCGAGCGAGTGGCATTCTGGATATTCCCGCAGGCAGCGAAATGAGTTGTCTTATGGCCGGAATCAAGCGGCAGACAAAGGTTGTTATCTCTCCGTATTCGAGGAATATCTCCTCAGCCCTGGAAAGGACGTTGGGCTTGAGGAAAAAATATTTCCCATAGCGATACAGAAACGGCCGCCCCAAAAGAAGTGCGAGATAATAATTAAAGAAGGCGCCGACCATCGCACCGGCCAGACCGCAGACAAGCACAGTGATCACATCCATCAAAGGATCTCCAAAGGTCAATTCGCCTCGATAGGCCAGAAAACCTCCCGGTATCATGATCACTTCACTGGGAAAGGGAATCAGGGAACTCTCTATGGCCATTAGAACAAAGATAAGCGCAAAACCCCAAACATGGGCATGGGCTACTCCCCATTCAACATATTGGATGACTAATTCGGTCATAATCCTCCCAACATCGTTCGCTCCGCTTTTCCTTTGGCGCGAAGCCCCTGAACTCTTTTTATCTGTGACTATATAGCACCTTTTTTCGTGTTTTTAAACCCATACTGTCCAGAATTTACACCCCCCCTTGTGATGGCACTCGCTAAGTCTCTATTATTATCTCTTCGTTAAGGCCTCACCGCGGAAAAAACAAGCGGGCCCAACACCGTCAGCCCTCTTTGTCCTGTTTGTCGTTGACGCATGAAGACGAATTCCCTATAATTCGCTTCACAAAAGGGAACTACTGTCACTTAAACGACTGTCAATAAAGAACGCAAATATCGTTTACCCACAACTCCAAGCACACCCTGGGCAATTTGGATAGGAGGTTCCCTCTGCCTAGACGAACATTTTGCTGTTCAGCCGAAGCATACTGAACAAGGAGCAAACCGTTCCGCTTTGCCATTAATGCAGAATCTGGAAGGATATGTGATGAGCGGAAACAAGAGTGGGGGGATTTCTGAACGGAAGTTCCTTTTCGATTCCCTTGATATTATTGCCTTATGGTCACTTTCGGTCGCCCAACCGTTATTCAGCCTGATTTCCCAGAATGGGACTTTTCTGGTTGCCCACGATTGCGGACCCTTTGAGACACTCCTGTTTGCTTTGGTCTTAGGCCTTGTCTTGCCGGCCTGCCTGGTTCTTGTGGAAGGCGTTTTTTGCCTTATCAGCAGCTACTCCTATATGGCGCTTCACTACGTCTCAACCTTTGGCTTGGTAGTATTATTTGCGCTTCTCCCTTTAAAAAAGATGGCCCAACTTCCGGACGTCGCAATTTTTTCTATGGCAGCGGCAGTTGGCCTTGCTTTCCTGTTTGCTCACATAAGATTCCCTCTTTTTAGGAAAACACTGAGGATTTGTTCAGTATCCGTTTTGCTCTTCCCATTGGTATTTATATTCACCGGGCAGCCAAGGGAATTGATCTTTTCCAAAGAGGAAAGAACTGAATTTCTTATAGAGCCTGCGGGCAAACCCCCAATTGTCATGGTGATGTTTGACGAAATTGCCAGCGTCTATTTGCAGGACGAAGAGGGCCGGATCGATACCCAGCGGTATCCGAATTTCGCCGCTCTGGCTTCCGACTCATACTGGTTTCCCAACGCGCTATCTGTTTCCGACAATACATTCCAGGGTGTTCCCGCCATCCTTACCGGAAAATACTATTCAAAAGTAGATGGCAGAGGTAGGTTACCGGCCTTGGTGGACTACCCGCACAATCTGTTTACATTGCTGGACGGCGCATATGAACTGAATGTCGTAGAAACCTCAACAAAATTGTCTCCGGAAAAGAATAAAAGCATTAGCAGTCCAGTTCAGGAACAAGTGCCACTCTATTTCAGGTTGTTTGTCGATACCGGCATTGTTTATCTCAATATGGTTTCGCCTCCCGGGGTGGGATCAAGGCTTCCTGACGTCACTCAAAACTGGGAGGGATTCTTGGAAGGAGCGAAACAGAAGGGCAAGAGAGCTGATGCCGAAAAAACATTCGGCGGGGAATGGGTTGATTTCTTTCTCAGCAACCAAAAAACCAGGGATAGAACGTTCAGGAACTTCATCTCTTCTATTGAATCCTCAGAAAGACCTGTCTTGAATTTCTTGGATATTGGGTTACCTCATATGCCCATGGAATATTACCCTTCTGGAAAACGGTATTCAGGATCCAAGGCAGAGCTTGTGGAGGATCGCTGGCCGGAAGATGATTGGTACGTAAAAGGACACTTTCAACGATACATGCTGCAACTCGGGTTTGTGGATACCTTGCTTGGAGAATTGATAAAGGGACTCAAGGAATCCGGTGTATATGACAAGTGTTTATTGGTTGTGACAGCCGACCACGGTGTCAGTTATCGACCCGGGGACAAAAGACGCACTTGCCGAGAGACCAATTTTGCAGATCTTATGTCGATTCCTCTATTCTTGAAACTTCCAAACCAGAAGAAAGGGATAGTCGACACCAGGTATGTGGAAAGCATCGACATTATTCCCTCCATCGCCGATGCCCTTGGCGTTGAAATGCCGTGGAATGTCGATGGTGTCTCTTTTTTTTCTCCACAATACCAAGAAAGATCCCGGTTCAGGCTTGCTTCACATAAGAAACCAAGAGAGTGGGTTTTCGAAATAGCGGATGTTGAGAAACAGCTCGGGGAACTCAGACGCAGGACGTTGTCCATTTTTGGCTCCGGCTCCTCCAAGCCGAACGGGTTATTCGCCATAGGACCTCACGAGGAACTACTGGGCAAGGCCCCTGACACTGACATCCCAGTAAAAAACGACTCTTTCAAGAGCATGATTAGTGAACAGCTTTTTTTCGACGACCTTGATTGGGCCTGGGATGTTCTTCCGTTGCATGTTTCAGGTCGAATAGAGGCTACCCATTCCGACGAAAAACTGCCGGAGACTCTTGCCATTTCCTTGAATAATAGAATATGGGCAACCACGAAGCTCTCCGGTGACGGCAGTTTTGTTGCCATGGTGCCCGAAGAGGCTTTTATCCAGGGCAAGAATTCCATTGAAGTCTTGGGGGTTAGTTCGTCTCGAGATGGCGGTCTTTATCTCTTACAGGGCGAGAGATCGGCACAGGCGTATGTGGGAGAATATGTATTGGAAGAGGGCGCCATCCTAAATACTGCCAGCGAAAAACGCTATTTTATAGCCCTCTTTGCCCTGAAAGTATATTGTGACACGGTGACGCGCCACGACAATCATACTGAATTCAGCGGATGGGCCGCAGACCACCAGAACGGCAGGCTGGTGGATAATGTGATTATTTTCGTCGATGGACAAAGCGTCCATGTCACCCCGACGACCATTTCCCGAAGCGATGTCGCCAGATTTCACAAAGATGACAGCCTCGCCATGTCCGGGTTCAGATTCTGGGTGCCCAATAATCTTGTCGAAAAGGACATAAGACTATTCGCAGTCTCCGAGAATGTCGCTACTGAGGCTCAATACCCCGAAGACTCAGGTCTAGCCAAGATCCGTCTTTCTCCAGTTGTCAACAGCTATTCCCTTGAAGACGATGCCATCATTCATCATGAGACGAAAGAGAAATGGCTCGTCAGGCCCCATGCTTTCAAGGTATACTTGGAAAAAGCTGAGAAAAAGGACGGCCACATTGAATTTGTCGGATGGGCTGTTGACATTGAAGGAAACAGACTTCTAGACAGAATCATCCTATTTGCCGATGGACGTAGCGTCTGTGCTTCGCCTACGAAGGTCTTTCGTGAAGATGTCGCAATCTGGCATAAGAATGAAGATTTCCTTCGGTCCGGCTTCCGGTTTCTTGCGCCTGAGAAGGGAATGAGTGACATCAGGATATTCGGTATTGCCGGGCAGACTGCGACCGAAGCCTATTACCCGGAAGGCTACAGTTTTGACTGAACCGCAGTCTATAATGGGTTCACTTAAGACCAAAAACTTGAAGGACGGCTGTTTCCTTAAATCGAAGGGGCCTGTTGGCTGATCTAATGAAAAGAGGTCATTATGAAAACAATCCTATCTATGTCTTTGTTGATATTCACTCTAACCTTTGCACATAACGCCCACGCCTATCTCGATCCGGGTAGCGGGAGTTTTATGCTTCAGATCCTGTTGGGCA
>CAZCCX010000108.1:0-7219 GCA_964497115.1 uncultured Desulfobacteraceae bacterium | reverse complement strand
CCGCTCCGGTCACAGGTAAAACGGAGAAGCTATCCTGCTGAGTCGACGCCCTTATCAATCTCGCAGGACTGATTGACAGGCCGTTAGCCTTTAAGCGGCTAAAGCATACGCATAATCGTCTGCGTCTAAGTTGTTTCCACCTGTTTTACGAGCAGATAGAACCTCGGTATGCAACTCAAGCTTCCTTATCCCCGTCGAAGCCGATTCGCCCCCACGATTTTTATATTATACTATAAGCATCTCCCCTTTCATAGTCAATATTCTCGCCTTTTTCTGGCTTGATCCATCTCCCGTTTCATTTCCTTCTCTTTGAGGACCCGCCGCTTATCATACTTCCTCTTACCCTTTGCAAGTGCAACCTCCACCTTGGCCCAGCTTCCCAAAAAATAGACTTTCGTAGGAATCAGTGTGTACCCCTTTTGCTCGGTTTTGCCGATCAAACGCTTTATTTCCTTTTTACCCAAAAGAAGCTTTCTGACTCTTGTGGGCTCCAGATCGACGTGATGAGCATAGGGATAAGGGGTGATACGCATATTATAAAGGAAGACTTCGCCCATCCGAACCCTTGCATAGCTGTCCACAAGGCTGGCCCGGCCTTCTCTGAGGGATTTTGCCTCCGGCCCCTTAAGGACCATACCGGCTTCAAAGACTTCATCTATGAAATAATCATGAACTGCCTTCTTGTTCTGGCAGACAATTTTCTTTGCCATAAAAAGTCCTGTGGCATGTTAAATGCCGTTCGTTGTTCATCGTTCGCAGTCCGTGGTCCATTGCGTTCCCTATTTCAGAAAACAAAACGTGCCGTGACTTCGAGCCCTAAATAAGCCTACCCCTTTGGTATGATTCCTTTTCCCGCCTCTTGCCATGGACGATTGACGTCCATCAACGGACCTCGGCGTATTATTAACATGGCAATCAAATATCCGAAATTCCGTTGTACCGCTGTCATTCCCGCGAACGCGGGAATCCAGGGAATACGGCAAGCTATAGATTTTCCAATAAACCGGAATCTTCGACCGGCTAGGAGTTTATCCCGCTGTAGTGTAGCGGGGCTTCGCTACGGCCGGAATGACATATTTAATTGCCGGGTTAATAACTTAGAGAAAAAGCCGATCTAGGAAACCCTTATATAGTACCCCTTCTCATCCAGTATAGAGATGAGGGGCCTCATTCTCTTTACAATGTATTTTCGTACGTCTTCCGCAGTCTCCAATTCCATGACATGCTCCAGATCGGCCTGGGCTTCCTTCATGGAAATGGCTCGGATGATTCTCTTGATTATGGGAATGGATTGCGCGTTCATGCTCAGTTCATCGAGACCAATACCCACGAGGATGATGGTGCAAAAAGGATCTCCGGCCATTTCCCCGCACAGGGCGACTTTGATCCCGGCGCTCTTGGCTGCGGTCACCACCTGTTGAATCATCCTCAGAATGGCTGGGTGAAAGGGCTGATACATGTAAGCCACATGCTCATTGACCCGGTCAATGGCCAAAGCATATTGGATCAAGTCATTGGTCCCAATACTAAAGAAATCCACATGTTTGGCTAAGGAATCGGCCATTGTCACGGCCGACGGAATCTCGATCATAATTCCCACTTCAATCTTTCGACCAAACCTTATCCTCTTCTTGGCCAGATCTCGTTTGACCTCCTGAAGAATCTTCTTGGTCTCCAGGATTTCTCTGAGTCCTGAGACCATGGGAAAAAGCAATCGGATGCTCCCGTGGGCGCTTGCCCTGAGGATGGCCCGCAATTGCCTCTTGAAGATCTTTGGCTCTTTTAGGCAATACCGAATGGCCCTCAGTCCGAGAGCCGGATTCATTTCCCCTCCTAGACTGAGATCTGATGAGAATTTGTCTCCTCCAAGATCAAGGGTTCGAATCGTTACGGGGTCCGGGGCAACGATTTCGGCCAGCTCGCTGTAGTCTTCATACAACTCTCTTTCCGTCGGAAGTCCTTTGCCTTGACTTCTTAGGTAGAGAAACTCTGTCCTGTAAAGACCGATCCCTTCAGCCCCATGGTCTCTGGCTGGAACCACTTCCTCCAATAGCTCTAGATTGGCCTGAACGGCTATCGTGTGTCCATCTACCGTTTCTGCGGGCAGATAGCTGATCCGCTCGATACTTGTCCGATACTTTTCCAGGGCCAGCTGCTTTTCCTGGTAGTAAATGATCAGATCGTCATCAGGTTCTAAAACGATCTCCCCTGTATGCCCATCCACGACGATAAGCATGCCGTCTCGAACCCGTTGCGTGACCGATTCCAATCCGACGACAGCGGGGATCTCCAATGCCTGGGCCATAATAGCCGTATGGGATGTGGGGCCTCCCACATCGGTGACAAACCCCATGACTCTGCCTGTATTCATCTCAGATGTATCCGCGGGCGACAAATCATGGGCCACAATAATGACGCGTTCATTGATCTCGGACAGGCTCTCCTGTTCTTTCCCGGACAAATTTCTTAGAATCCTCTCAGCCACATACTCCACATCATGGATCCGCTCTTGAATATATCCGTTATCCATTTGCTCAAAGAGCCGTCTGATTTCCTGAACTGATTTCTTTAATGCCCATTCCGCGTTCATCTTCTCCGTCACAATGGTGTCCACGGTAGACTCGGAAATCTTGGCATCGTCCATGATCATCAGCTGTGTATCAAGGATAAAAGCGTGCTCCTTGATTTGTTCGGGCATCTTCTTTTTGAGGGAGAGAATTTGCTTTTTCGTGGAACTGAGGGCCTTTTTGAACCGTTTGACCTCCCCGCTGACCTGTTCGTCGCTAATCAGATACTGGTATAGGATCTTCACCCTCGACCTGTCCACAAGGCGGGCCTTACCGATAACAATACCTGCAGAGACGGCTATCCCTTTGAGTGTATTTCCTTTTTCTGATCGGAGACTGGTCATCTTCCCTCACCAAATTTCTGTTCAAAAAGTGCCGTTAGTTTTGTCATCAGCTCTTCCGGGTCCTCACCCACAACCCTGACCCCTATCTCGGTCCCTTTGGGGCAGGCCATGGTGAGTATGGACAGGATGCTGCCCCCATCCACTTCATGGCCATCCCTACTGAGAAACAGCTCTGATTCATACTCCCGGGACAAGGCCACAATCTTGGCCGCGGCACGGGCGTGCAACCCCAAATCATTACCAATTATCAGCTTTTTTTTCAACTCCATGTTTCAACCCTGTTTACCCCATACCCTTTTTTTTATGGAAAGACATTCCTTGTAAAGCCTCCGATAAGGCAATCCCTCTTTCTCAGAGAGCTGCAGGGCAATCTCACGGACACTCATCTCCTTTTGTCTTAGCCATTCCTCTATTGTATCCCGAATCTCCTGGTTCAATAAGTCTTCATCCGTGCCCTTATCTTTGCCGGCGACAACCAGGGTGAATTCCCCCCTAATCTCTTTTGAGGCAAGCTGCCTCAGGACCCTGCTGATCGAACCCCGTTTCACTTCTTCAAACTTTTTGGTCAACTCCCGAAGCACCACTATCTCCCGATCCCCCAGGATGTCCTTGAGATCCCTAAGCATGGCCTGAACCCGGTGAGGGGATTCAAAAAAGACCATTGCGGCCTGCTCTGATTCCAGGTTTACCAATTCCTTTCGTCTCTTGCCCGGCCTATTGGGCAAAAACCCCAAAAAGAGGACCCTCTCCGTGGTCCGAAGCCCTGACACGGAAAGGGCGGCCAGGAGTGCTGACGGACCTGGAATGGGGGACACCTTGATGTCTTCCTCCATGGCCTGATGAATCAGCACCCCTCCGGGATCAGAGACGCCGGGGGTCCCCGCGTTGGTCACAAGGGCGATATCAGACCCGGATTTCAGTTTCTTTAAGAGCTGAGGCCCTTTTGCCTGCTGATTGTGCTGATTATAGCGGGTCAATTTTGTCTTGATAGCAAAATGCCGGCAAAGCCCGCTGGTATGCTTCACGCCTTCTGCGGCGATAAGATCCACGCTCTTTAGGATCCTCAATGCCCTCAGTGTCATATCCTCCCGATTGCCGATGGGGGTGGAGACCACGTAGAGGGTTCCGGAGTCAGGGGGCTTGGTGTTTTCGTCTCTCACTTCTGCTTTTTCTCCCAACTCGTCCACCCCCCAGCTAATAGGCCAGGTCAAAGGCATTTTGAATCACTTCAATCTCTTCCTTGCCACCCTTCAGGCTGATGACCACTACATCAAATCTCGATTTTACATCGCAGCAATTGTTGGATTTCATGTAGGCAAGAGCGACCTTGGACAACTGCCTTCTTTTTCGGCTGGTTATGGCCTCTTTTGCATAGCCGGTCGTTCTTCCCCTCCTCGTTTTGATCTCAATAAATACAAGGCTGTCCCTGTCTTTGGCAATGAGATCGATTTCACCGAGGGGACACCGGTAGTTGCGGGCGATGCACTTGTACCCGAGGCGCTTTACCTCCTTAAGGGCCAAATCCTCCCCAAATGCCCCCAGATCCTGCCTCTCTTTCGTCATTTGCCCTCCAGGACCCTCTTGAAAGTCAACCGGTGGATAGGGCAGGGGCCATACCGCCGCAAAGCAGCCAAGTGTTTTTGAGTGCCATACCCCTTATTATCGCGAAATCCGTACTCAGGAAATCGTTCATCATAGGACCGCATGATCCGATCACGATAGACCTTGGCCATGACAGAGGCTGCAGAGATACTCATGGACCTTTGATCTCCCTTCTTAAGGCACTTCTGGGGGATAGGAACGGAAACGGTATAAATACCGTCAACCAGCAGATACTTCGCCGCAGGCCTCAGGGACAAAACGGCCCGTTTCATGGCCTCCAAAGAGGCCTTTAAGATGTTGAACTCATCGATAAAGCGGTGGGAAACCACGCCAACGCTGACAGCAAGAGCCTTATGATGAATAACTGAAAAAGCCTTTTCCCTTGCCTTCTCAGTCATTTGCTTGGAGTCTTTGATTCCCGGCAGTGTCAACCCTTCCGGCAGGATGACCGCAGCGGCAGCCACAGGACCCGCCAACGGTCCTCGCCCCACCTCATCAACGCCGGCTATGAGATCAAATCCGGCCTTTCGGGCTTTTGCTTCGTGGAAAAACGGATCGGGAACCGAGGGCATATTACCCTCGGTAAAAAGAGGTAAGCTATGAACTGAAGTCTTCAATAATTTCTGACAGAAAATAGATTTTTCAGGTTCTTTTTTCCTTAATACGTGCAGCCTTGCCTCTCAACTTCCGCAGATAATAGAGCTTCGCCCTTCTCACTCTGCCCCGAGTGATGATCTCAATCCTATCGATGTTGGGAGAGTGAAGCGGAAAAATCCTTTCGACCCCAATACCATAGGAAACCTTGCGGACAGTGAAAGTCGCGCCTGTGTTTCCCTTTCTTTTTCGCAGGACAACACCCTGAAAGGTTTGTATTCTCTGCTTCTCCCCTTCCTTGATCCTGGCGTGTACTCTAATGGTGTCCCCTGGTTTGAAATCAGGGATATCCAGCCTCATTTGTTCTTTCTCAATCATTTCAATCATATTCATTAGGTGTATCTCCTTCACTCTCCATCCCCTTGCCTGACATCACACCTGTTCTGGAAAGCGGCAGGGGCTTTGTTTCATTAATTCGTGACCATTCAGCCTTTTCAAATGAACCACCCCGCCGCAGAGCAGCGGGGTATCAAGTCGTCATTCCGGAAAGCCCAAAGGGCTTATCCGGAATCTAGATTCCCGCTTTCGCGGGAATGACAGAAACGCCGCAAGCGGCGGGGAATTGAACCCAGAGTGATTAAAGTGTTTTACTTAACGACCAACGAATTCGGAGATGATCCGAATGGTTAAACTATTCCCATTTTCCTATCAGCCGGTCTAAAATAATCGCGGCCGCTGTCCGCACGGAGAGGTGGTTGTAACCGTTTTTCCCTTCCGCCTCAATGGGGTCCAGAATGTAATCCGCCTGCTGCATCATCTCCTCATCCAGCCCCCACGCTGTGCCGAATATGAGGAAGACGACCTTTTCAGAACCTATGATATCTGCCGCCTCAGAAAAGGTGAGGGACGTCTCCTCCACCCGCTTGGAGGCATCCGTGACCATGAGAAGAGGGGATTCCCCCTCCAATTCCGTGATCTCCTCTTTGGAGGCCTCAAGTGTGGGAGAAATCCCGATAAGCTCTATGGCTTCCTTTCTGTTTCGGTTATAAGTGGCTCCGAAACCGCTGACCCAGTGCCGCAAAATGCGCTCGGCAAGCCTTTGCTGATCTTCTAAGGGGTTTATGACAAAAAACCGCTTTACGCCATAGGTGCGGGCCAGCCGGGACAAGTCATGAAGATCAACGGTGGTAATGGCCGACGCAATTCTCTGCCGATTCTTGTTATACACAGGATAATGGAGTAGCCCGATGTAAAGCCGCATAAATAAGCCGTTCTATCTTCACCCACTTCTACTCTCAAACACTATCCTTTTCTTCCAATTCCAATAAGATCACCCTATCCTCCTGACTCAACCTGGCCTTTCCCAGGAGTTCCGGCCTCTTCTTCAGGGTTCTCTTCAAAGACTCTCTTCTTCGCCACAGGCGAATCTCTTCATGGTCGCCGGACAAGAGAACCGGAGGGACTTTCCTGCCCCGAAAAACCCTGGGCCGAGTATAATGGGGATACTCGAGAAGTCCATCCTCAAAGGAATCCTCTTTATTGGACCCCTCTCCCCCCAAGACCCCGGGGATGAGGCGGCTGACCGCGTCGAAAACGACCAACGCTCCCAATTCTCCGCCGCTCAGGATATAATCCCCAATGGAGACTTCCATATCGATCTGGTCGGATCGTATTCTCTCATCCACACCCTCATAGCGTCCACACACAAGGATGAGTTGATCCGCCTCGGACAACTCCCAGGCCATAGACTGTTCAAAGGGTCGACCTTGAGGCGTAAGAAGGATCACCCTGGAGCGCCCCTCCACACGGTCGACGGATTCCAGCGCACGAGCAATGGGGCCCGGTTTCATGATCATGCCGTTGCCACCCCCATAAGGGCGATCATCTGTGACCTTATGGGCCCCGAGCGCATAGTCTCGGATGTTGATCAGCCTCACATCCACCAGCCCCTTCTCTACGCCATGCCCTAGAACTCCGGTCTGGAGAAAAGGGGGAAACAGCTCGGGAAATAGAGTGAGGATGTCATACCTCATTCAGATCTAGCAATCCCTCCACGTCCGAAATAATCATTCTCTTCTTTGTGAGGTCGATTTCTTGAATCACATCGTATAT
>CAZCCX010000107.1:0-7280 GCA_964497115.1 uncultured Desulfobacteraceae bacterium | reverse complement strand
TACGCCGGAGGGGTTGCTCATTCACTCCGGTGATTTCAAAATAGATCAAACTCCTGTGGACGGACAGTTCACAGATTTGAACAGATTGGCCCGTTTTGGAGCCCGCGATGTCCTTGCCCTGTTTTCAGACTCCACCAATGTGGAAAAGGAGGGTTTTTCCCTCAGCGAAAGCACGGTAAGACGTACTCTGGAGGAATTGTTCCAGTCCTGCAACGGGAGATTGATTGCAGCGGTGTTCGCGTCCAATATCACCAGGATTCAGCAGATTATCAACCTGGCCGTGAAGTTCAGTCGAAAAGTCGCCTTCAGCGGGAAAAGCATGGAGACCAACGTCAGAATCGGCCAAGATGAGGGTTTTATCCGCATACCGGAAGGAATAAAAATCAATGAAGAAGATATCAAGTCCCTGCCGGATCATGAAGTAGCCATTATTACCACGGGCAGTCAGGGCGAACCCCTGTCGTCCTTGACCCGGATGGCCCGGAACAGACACAAGAACATCAGGATCAAAGAAGGGGATATGATTATTCTCAGCTCTCGCTTTATTCCCGGTAATGAAAAGGCGATCACCAGCACTATAAACAGCCTCTATCGGATGGGCGCGGAGGTCATTTATGAAAAAGTATCCGACATCCATTCCTCAGGTCATGCCTATAAGGAGGAACTCAAGCTCCTCATCAATCTCGTCAAACCGAAGTATTTTATCCCGATTCACGGGGAATACCGACATCTTACAAAGCACGTTCAATTGGCCGTAGAAACAGGAATACCCCCTGAAAACACTCGGCTTATTGAAAACGGCAACACCCTCTGTTTTCAAGGACGAACGGCCGAAATTGGGGACCGGGTTCAAACTGGGAGAGTCTTGGTTGATGGAAAGGGCGTGGGGGATGTGGGAGAGTTGGTCTTGAGAGATCGACGAAAACTCTCCGGTGACGGAGTTGTCATAGCCCTTCTTGCCGTTGATGAGCAGACGGGAGACGTGATTTATGGCCCGGATATTATGACCAGAGGCTTTGCACTCGAGGACCAGAGTGCACCCATTTTGGATGAGGCCAAGACCCTTGTCTCAGAAATGTTGGAGGAAATCGAAAACCCCACACATATGGACTGGACAGAAGTTGGTCCGGATATCAAAAGAAGGCTGAAACGATTCTTCTACAAAGCGATTAAGAGGAGTCCTCTTATATTGCCGATCATTATCCCTGTATAATATTGGACAGTATCCGTAGTCAGCTATCCGATGTTTGATTATTTGATCGAATATCTTTTTCTGGACACAGTGGTCCCACAAAGGGTATGAGTGGATTTCTGAACTGTTGAGTTGAGGAAGAAGTTCATTGAGCAAGAAAACGAAGAAAGAATCCAAGTCAAAAAGGCCCATGGAACCCATCCGGAAGGAGATATGGGGCATCGTTTTTTTCCTGATTGCACTCATTCTGGGCGTAAGCCTTTCTTCCTACCACCCCGCTGACCCTCTCTTCTGGAATAACACAGGCCAGGTCGCAAATACGCATAACCTCTTCGGCACGTTGGGTGCCCACCTTGCCGGAGGGATATTCTTCCTGTTGGGATTCTCATCCTTTTGGTTAGCGCTTATCTTTCTCACCTTCTCCTATCTTTCCTTCCGTGGACAGATCCTCTCATCACCCCTCAAGAGCCTCATCGCCGCTCTATGCCTGATCCTCTCCTTTGCCGGAATCCTGGGTCTACAAATGCCAAATGGGTCTTTTTATAGGGGTGGAGAGGTGATTAGCGGGGGACTCACAGGGCTCCATATTGCTGGTTTGATGAAAGAACTTCTCAACTATTTCGGTGCCTGCGTTTTCCTTTCGGCCATTTTTATTGTCTCTCTCATGGTCTGCACCCACATTTCCTTCGGCTGGGTCTTTTCAAAACTGGGTTTATGGCTTAGCATTCTCTTTAGACGAATTAAAGAATTCTTAATGAAAAAGAAGGAGAAAAGACGAAAGAAGAGGGTTAGAGAAAAGACCATCCAACAAAAGAAGGCGAAACCAAGAGCAAAGGTCATCATTGTTGAGCCTCCCCCAGAACCCCCAAAGAAGCCCAAACAGGAGTCTTTCTCTTTCATGAATATGGAGGGAGATTTTAGGCTTCCCTCTTTGGATCTCCTCAACGAGCTACCCGAGATGAAAGACGTGGAAATCCAACGAGAAAGTCTGGAAATGAACGCCCGACGTCTTGAAAAAAAGTTGGCGGATTATGGTGTGCAGGGAGAAGTCGCAGAAATTCATCCGGGTCCCGTCATTACCATGTATGAATACAAGCCCGCGCCCGGCGTTAAAATCAGCAAGGTTGCCGGCCTCTCCGACGACCTCGCCTTGGCCCTGAGAGCCCCCAGCATCAGAATTGTGGCCCCTATTCCAGGAAAAGCGGCCATTGGCATAGAGATCCCGAATAATCAACGTGACTCGGTCTATCTCAATGAAATCCTGGCGAGCCAGGCATACAAAGACACCACTCTCCGGCTGACCATTGCTTTGGGTAAGGATATCACAGGATCCCCTGTCATTACAGACTTGTCGAAGATGCCCCATCTTTTGGTCGCGGGTGCGACCGGAACGGGAAAAAGTGTTTCACTCAATGCAATGATTAATAGCCTGCTCTTCTCCTTCTCGCCGGACACGTTACAGTTTCTGATGATTGATCCCAAGAGAATTGAGCTGTCTGTTTATAAAGATATCCCCCATCTCCTATATCCTGTTGTCACTCAGCCTAATGAGGCTACAAAGCTCCTTCGATGGACGGTTCGAGAAATGGAGAGGCGCTACGCCCTTTTATCTGATCGAGGAGTCAGGAATATCGAGACCTATAACCGTAAGATCCTGAAGGACAAAAAAGTAAAGCCCAAAACTGACAATCCTGAAAAAGAGGCAGAAAATCCCCTGCCCTATATTGTCCTTATTATTGACGAGCTGGCAGACCTGATGATGACCTCTTCAAGAGAAGTTGAAGAAGCCATTACCCGTTTAGCCCAAATGGCACGGGCTGCCGGGATACATCTTATCATTGCCACACAACGTCCCTCTGTGGATGTTCTGACCGGAATCATAAAGGCCAATTTTCCTGCCCGCATCTCCTTTCAGGTCTCGTCAAAGGTGGATTCCAGGACGATCCTCGACACCATAGGTGCTGAACATCTCCTGGGGGATGGCGATATGCTTTTTATGCCCCCGGGTGTGGGAAAAATCACGAGAATTCATGGGGCATATATTTCCGAAGAAGAGATTAAGAGAGTCACCGGTTTCTTACGGGAACAAATGAAACCGGATTATGATACGGGCATGCTGACGCAACTTAATCAAGAAGACGAAATGAATGAGGCTGAGATCGAATTAGATGAAAAATATGATCAGGCCGTCGAATTGGTCGCCCAGACCCATCAGGCATCCATCTCCATGCTACAACGAAGGTTGAGAGTGGGATATAATCGGGCCGCTCGCATGATTGAAACCATGGAGCGCGAAGGGATCGTAGGCCCCTCGGACGGTGTTCGCCCCAGGGAAGTATTTGCGAGAAAACAAGACTACTGAGGAATATAAGAACCAGTAGGAAGATGGTATCCTATGTCCAGATCTGTATGCGCACTGCTCTTATTCATTATCATTTATCTGCCTAATCTGGCCCCGGCTGACCAGCAATTGCCCCAAATACTGGACGGTGTTCAGAAGACATACAGCCAATTACCGGGGTTGAGTCTCCCTTATGAACGAGAAGTGATTACCCGGTCTATAGCCATGCTCGGCGGTGGTACAAACAAAGACCTGGCCACGGGACAACTCTATTTTCAGCCTCCGAGTTTCGTGAAGATCCAACAGGAGACTCCAAAGCCGGAGACAATGTACACTGAGGGCCCCGTGCTCTGGTACTATGTCCCCCACAAGAATGAGGCATACCGATATCCTTCCCCTGAGTTCGTTCAACTCTTAAGTGATATCTTTCAGGGGCTCAGGGATGCAGAAGAGAGGTTTGATATTCTCCTGTCAAGGATTAGTGAAGATGGCAGATGTGAACTCAAGCTCAGTCCCAATCCTCCCTGGCCAGGCATCCAACACCTTGAGCTGACCGTCTCTCAAATGGATTACACTATTCAAAGAGTCGAAATCTATGATTTTGCTGGAGGAATCACCCGGTTCATTTTGGGCGACCTTCATGTAGAGAATTCCTTTCCCGAAGACTTCTTCAGATTTTACGTTCCAGAGGGCGTTGATGTTATAGAGGAAAAAGGTTAGGAGGTTGGATTACTTCTTTTTGAACAGGGCTTCAAGGGCTTCTTTGGCTTCCCGGGTCCTGTTAAGATTCCCTTTCGGCTTTTTCTCAGCGCCTCGTGGCAAGTAATAATCGCAGAAATTTGACCTTTCCTTCTCAACGATACGTTCGGCAGAAACCTCCTTGCAATCATTGTAGGCGTGGGGATCATAGTAATCGCATTGCCTGCAGCAGCGAAGATCACGCTTACAGTGCGGGCAGGTATCATGTCGACCAACCTTCTCTTTAACAGGAACCTCTTTTTCACAAAAGACACAATTCATAGAGCCTCTTTCCCTCCTATGACCGGGTATCGCAACATCTTTGACAATCCGTATATTCAGGGGTAAAATTATATTTTGGACTATTACTGTCCAAGAAAAATCTAAAAACAGTTTTTGGTAGACATAAGTGCTTGATTTGACATGTTCGTCAGATTCGATTGTAATTCAGGTTCCCCTATATGCGTCGGAACCCCTGAATTCCAGCACCGTTTTTGGACAAGAGTGATTTCGGACATATACAAGACCATCACCCATAAGCTTATGACTATTTTGACCATGGCTTAGCCGCTGCAGCCCGCATCAAGAACATCATGGCTACCAAACCTCCAGACTATGTTTTTCTGGACCATACCGCAGACCTGGGCATCAAGGTACGCGGAGAGGACCTGAAGAATCTCTTTGAAACTGCTGCAGAAGCTCTGATGCACCTGATGATCGGAGGTGAAAGCCAAGCCAAAACCACGGACATGAACATCACTGTTTCAGGTCAAGACCTACCTGACCTCCTGGTCCGATGGCTCGGAGAAATTCTTTACCTCTTTGAAGGAGAAGACCTTGTGGTCACATTCATTCATATCGATTTTCTCTCCCTTTCCCGGCTTGACGCGGCCCTGAAGATGGTCCCTTTTGACCCCACCGTCCATAAAATCCATAGTGAAATAAAGGCGGTCACGTATCATCAAATCCAAGTGATAGAAAAAGGATCTACCTGGGAGGCACAAGTCATCTTTGACACATAGGTTTGCCCATGGAAATTACTCTAAAAAAACTCGATGATTGCCGGTGGCTTATTCCAAAAACCGGTAAAATGCGTGTCCCCGGGCTCGTCTTCTCTAACCAGAAACTCTTGAAAGGCGTTGAAAAGGATCAGAGTCTGTTGCAGGTGGCCAACGTTGCCACTTTGCCCGGCATCGTCAAACACTCCCTAGCCATGCCCGATATACACTGGGGCTACGGCTTTCCCATCGGTGGAGTGGCCGCCTTTGAAATGGAAGAAGGCATCGTCTCACCGGGGGGTGTGGGCTATGACATTAACTGCGGCTGCCGTCTCATGACAACCCTGCTTCAGGCCAGCGAAGTGAGACCCTTATTAAAAGACCTGATATCTTCCCTTTTTAACCGTATCCCCACCGGTGTCGGATCCAAGGGACCCCTTCGTTTATCGAAAGCCGATGAAGCCAAAGTCGCTGTACAAGGTTCTGCATGGGCCGTCAAAAACGGTTACGGTCAACCAGAAGACCTGGAAAGAACCGAGGACCGCGGCACCATGGAGGGGGCAGATCCAACACTCTTGAGCGATCGCGCCGTAAAAAGGGGGCTGGAGCAACTGGGAACCCTGGGATCAGGAAATCACTTTCTTGAAATTCAGGTCGTCGACCAAATCTATGACCCCCAATTGGCGCAGGCCTTTCGTCTTTCTGAGGGGCAGATCACTGTAATGATCCACTCCGGTTCCAGGGGATTTGGCCATCAAATATGTGATGATTTTCTAAAAGAGATGGCCAAACAGGTTTCCGTCAAAGGCCTTGAGCTACCTGACAGACAGCTTGCCTATGCCCAACTGAATTCGGATCTGGGTCGCAAATACCTAGCAGCCATGTCCTGTGCCGCAAACTATGCTTGGGCCAATCGTCAGGTTCTCATGCATTGGACCCGTGAGACCTTCCTCCATGTCCTTTCCACAAGCCCCAGAGAACTGGGGATGAGCCTCCTTTATGACGTATGCCACAATATTGCAAAGATAGAGCGCCATAAAGTGGAAGGAGACGAGATATCACTCTGCGTTCATCGAAAGGGTGCCACCCGCTCATTACCACCAGGGCACCCTAAACTGCCCGAGATCTATCGCCACGCCGGTCAGCCGGTCCTCATCCCCGGCGATATGGGAACTTTTTCTTTTGTCCTTGCCGGAGCGCAAGGTTCCATGGATCAAAGTTTCGGGTCAACCTGTCACGGAGCCGGCCGCGTTCTGAGCCGTAGCAAGGCCATCAAGCTGGCAAAAGGAAGAGCCATACATCGTGAACTGGCGGACAAAGGAATTTTCGTGCAGTCCAGGGGCAAAAAGACACTTAAGGAAGAAATGCCCGACGCCTATAAAGACGTATCTCAGGTCGTGGATGTTGTCCAACAAGCGGGCTTAGCAAAAAAGGTGGCACGCCTCAGCCCACTCGGCGTTATCAAAGGCTAATATCCTCAAAGACTGTCCCTTCGGGCCGAAAGGAATGATTCTACCATATGCATTAGCAAGTAGATTTCAGCAGGTCAACATAAATAATCATATACAAGCAAAAGAAACTTGAAAACAGGAAAGGATCCTGCAGTCCGATTATATTTGATTTTCTATAACTGCGTCCTTCCCCCCATTATCAAAGGCGGGGATCTTCGACTGGCCGGGATTCTTCATTTACAACACAAGATCCGAGGTCCTTGATTGAACTTCTTTTTCAATTGGGGTACTATAGCCTAGTGTCGTGTCTCCGAAGTAACTCGAATAAAAAAGTACCTACTGCAGATTCAAAGGGGGGCATGGGGGTCTCTTTTCAGTTCCGCCACCCAAAAGACGCCCGAGCCCGCCCCCAAAGTGATCAAGGCTCAGTGGACAGGCACAAAGAATGCCCGTCGCTGTGGCGACATTGCTCGTGGGGCTGCTTCATAATATGCAGAATTATGGTGCCCTTCGACTTTACTCAGGGCCGTGAGCCTGTCGAACGGCCGTTCCACCACCTC
>CAZCCX010000106.1:0-7334 GCA_964497115.1 uncultured Desulfobacteraceae bacterium | reverse complement strand
TTCTCCCTGAGGATCTTGGGATCTTGATAAACGGTAATGGCATGCAGATCCACTACGCAATAAATGCAGTCATATTCAGACGCCATGGCCACCCAATTCTTGACAGCGCCGAGATAGTTACCGAGATGCATGTCTCCCGAGGGCTGAATGCCCGAAAACACACGCTCTTTCCCTTCTTTATCTTGAGTGTTCCCCATTTCCTAATATGTTCCTTTCCAGATGTCTTTTGTTACTCAAGTACTTGGGCTGTTCTTCCTCCCACCCGTCTATTCTCTCCTTCAGTCTTTTTATCCCGTTAGACATGCAGTGTCTAACGGGGTGAACCCGCCGTGTTTAGGGCGGGCAGTCTTTTACCTTTCCACCCTCCGAACAAACCTACCTGTCCTCCGCAATAGCTTGCTATGGACGGCGGGCTGCGGAGGACGGGCAGCCTGCCTCTTCCTCATTCTGCAATTGACTTCCAACCTCTCCAAAGACAATCTTATCACATCTTCGGCTGCTTCTTTTTCAACCATATAATCCTGATAAAAGTCTTTCACCTCTTGTTCACACTCTACCCCGCAAACCGGGACAATAGAAGCGATGACCCTTTCATAGTGTATTGGATGGAGTTTTTCAAGTTCCTCCGAATGGAACACATACCACTCCCACATGAAAGGAATGGCATGGGGGTTGGCCGCCATATATGTAATGGGGACAAACTTGTTTCTGGCCGGCACCTTTTCCAGGGTATAGGCCTGGGCCTTTTCCATAAGCCCACGGTCCCCAAAACTGCCCAAGGCCGCAAGGAGATTCATCCGTTCATGTTCACTCTCAGAAGTCTCAAGCCTCTGATCAACCCACTCAAATACATTTTGATCCCCGTGTAGAGCACCCACCTTCATGACACTGGCGATGATATCAGGGTGAACCTCTTGCCCACGCATCAATAATGCGAATTGACCTGAGGCAAACTCTGTAGCGCGCTCCGATCCATATAATACCAGATGCCATAAAATCTGATCTCTTAGGATAGAGAAAGTGTGCTTTTCATTTGGCACCGGATCGTAGCCGATGTTTGAAAGGACCCCCTCCAAAAAAGATTTCCCAAAAGACGCAATCTTCTTCTTCCATTTGCCCTCCATGATCAGGAAGGCATGGAACAGGTGACCGGCAATGCTCGTAAGGGACAAAAAGGCATCTTCTGTGGAATAATGGGCAAGATAGTCCAGATAATCGTCAATAGACACTTCCCCTGTTCTCACCAGGGCATAAAGATCATTTTGAAGGCCCCATCTGTCTTCCGAGGACAATTCCCTATTGGCCACTCGGGCGCCAAGGGCCTGTAAGTCCTCCTTCTTCAGGTATTTGACCCTGTAGAAACCCGTCTGTTCATGATTGACTTTATAGGCCGCCACATCGTCCCCCACATCAATCTCTATGCCCTTGTCTTCAAACAGGACGTTTGTGGTCTTTGTTTGACCGTTTCCATAGAAAACTTCGACACCCAGGGGAATGAGCCATGTCTGATCTGAATTGTTTTTCAAGTAGGTAAACCTTTTCTGATTGAAGCTCAGTTTTCCCCCTTTCCTCTTTACCTCCACCAAAGGAAATCCCGGCTGTTCGACCCAACTCTTCATCATCTTTGAGACAGGTTTGGACGAGACCTCTTCAAAGGCATTCCACAGGTGATGGCTGGAGGCGCATCCGAACTCATGTTTTTTCAAGTAATGCCTGACCCCCTCTCTAAAATCTTCCTCGCCCATATAGCCTTCAACCTGTCTTAGAATGCTGCCCCCTTTGCTGTAGATGATGGGTGCCGTACTCGTATTGATGACCACATGCTCTCCACCCGGAATCTCTATGGGGAAGGTCTCGTGGAGGGAATCCCTGTCAAGGGAGCTATTGGTTTGGCCATTCAGGAATTGTTCCCAGATATCCCATCCAGGATGATAGTGGGCCACGATGCCGTATCCGAAATATGTGGCAAAGCTTTCATTGAGCCAGAGATATGTCCAGTCAGAGGGACTGACAAGATTTCCGAACCACATATGGGCCATCTCATGGGCGATGACTTCACATATCCTTTGCTCACCTGCCTTGGATGTGATCCCTGGATAGTGAAGAAGCAGGTTTTCCCTGAAGGTAATGGCACCCCAGTTCTCCATGGCGCCGAAGGCGAAATCCGGAACGGCAATCAAATCGAGTTTGGAAAGGGGATATTTAATCCCGTAATAGGCTTCGGCAAATTCAAGGGATTTTCTGCCGAATTCCAAACCAAACTGCCCGTATTTCGTCATCTCGGGCATTGCGGCTATCCGCACCAGGACATCCCCCGGGTCTTCCCTAAACTCAAACTCCCCCACGCCGAAGAAAAGCAGATAGGTTGACATCTTGGGCGTTCTCTGGAATTTGACCAGCTTTTTCCCATTATTCAGGGGTTTTTCTTCAATGATCGCGCAGTTGGATATGGCATCCAGATCTTTATCGATCACCATCTCCACGTCGAAGAAGGCCTTCTTAGCCGGATGATCAAAACAGGGAAATGCACGCCGCGCGTCACTTTCTTCGAATTGAGTAACGGCGATATATTTCTCTTTGCCGTCCGCCACATATCGACTCCTGTAGAAACCGGCCAACTTGTTGTTGATCTCACCCACATAGTCAAGCCGTAACTCGATCTCTCCGATCATCTCTTCAGGAAGAGAAACATTTACTTCCTCTTTATCCGAATCAATAGAAAAACCACACTCCACGTATTGGCTATTCTTTTTTACCTCACAACTTGAGACGGCCAATTCCAGGGCGTTCAAACCAACTTCACGGATTGGTTCAACTGTTTCCAGCACGATTTCCGTGCTTCCCTTGAACTTGAAGGTATTCAGATCAGGCTCCAAATGGATCGTATACTGAATGGGATTGGCATCGTTCATATCTTTATACTGTTCTCCTCTTTCCCTTGTTCTTATTTCCTCTCCTTTAGTCTTGGTTCTTCCGGTTAATGAGTACCCTAGTTATAAACCTCTTTAAATCTGGGAAGGGTCATGGTGTCTTTTCGGAGTGACTGTCGGGAGGCCTTCGTCATTTCAGGATGTTAGAGAGTGGGGGACCCCCTGGCTTCCCGCTTCGAAGAAGCGGGAAGAACAGCGGAGGGGGGAGGGTTCACCCGGCTCTAACATCATGAAATGACCAGGCCGTGAGACTCGGAATCGGAGAAAAAATGCCATGACCCATATGCCAGTAGCATTTGTTTTGAATATATGCTCCTTTCAATCGTACTCATTAAGATGATGATACAGTCTTTCTTTCAATTTTTTGTACCTTCGTGTCATAGTGGCTTAAGTGCTACAATACTCCTTCATGGGACAGCAAGAATCGTTTCATATCCAATCCACCGCCAAAACCCACCAAGTGACCGTTCGCGCCGATAATTCGATGACAGGGGATAATAATCGGAATCGGGTTACGGTGATTTGCCTGGCCCACTGCCCTCACGGCCTTTGGTCTCCCGATCCTTTCGGCGATTTCTTTGTAGCTTGCCGTTTGCCCAAACGGGACTTGACATAATTGTCGCCATACGAGCTTGTGAAATTCTGTACCCATCACATGCAGCGGCAGATCAAAATCCTTGCGTGTTCCCGAAAAATACTCTTTCAATTGTCTGATAACCTTCTTGTTTTTCGAAGCATTTTCTTCAAGCTCCATGTCAGGGACCCGTCTTTCTAAATCCTTCAAAAGATCTTCTTTCCCAGAAAGGCTGATACACACCACCCCCTGATCTGAAGACGCGAGATGCAGGGTACCGACTGGAGAATGCAATTCAGATACGTAGATTCTCATCATGGCGGGCTCCTTTACACAAAAGTTGATCATACCTACAATAATTCCTGTGTCCAGCAAAAGATTGGGCAACGGCCTTGCCAACCCATTGCCCGAAGATTATACTTCAGATTGAAGAACATTTGCCGGCCTGAGTGTTTATGCCGCAGAGCGGGAGGCCTCAGAAAGCCCCCTCCAAGGGTGCTCAAGGGACAGAGGCTTTTCTGAGGTGACTGGTGGAAGGACGCCGTTTTTTCGTGGCTTATCTGTGGGGGAAGCCCTGGCTCCCGCTCCCCAGGAGCGGGAGAACAGCGAAGGGGGCAGGTTTCCCTCGCAGATAAGTCACTGAAAAGACCAGGCCGGGAGCCTCGGAACGTAAGAAAAGCCTCCGTCCTTTGAGCATTCCTCCCATACAAAGCAACCATCTCGTTTCTCGCCGGAACGGTAGAACCTTTCCGGGTCCTCCACGAGAGGTGCGGAGTATAGATAAAACTAAGGTTTATTTTAGGAAAAGGATAAGTTAATGGAAAAAGTCTTGATTGACGGAGTGGAACTCCAGTTGACCCAACCTGATGAAGTCCCGATGGTCTGGGTGGGTCAGGAAGAATTGGTGACCCAGGTCGTTGCAGCCTGGCTGGTTCTGGGAGACGGTGACCTGCCCTTGAACCCCCGACTTGTGGGCAAACCGGGTGTCGGAAAGACCACCCTGGCCTATCATGCGGGTCGCAGCCTGAACAAACCCGTCTATCTTTTTCAGGCCACCATGGATACAAGGCCGGAGGATCTTATTGTCACACCGGTTATTTCCGAGGGGGGTAAGGTGAAGTATATAGCAAGTCCCGTAGTTTCCGCCATGATAAAAGGCGGCGTTGCGGTCATTGACGAAGGAAATAGAATGAGTGAAAAGAGCTGGGCCTCCCTGGCCCCGCTTATGGACAACAGGCGTTACGTGGAATCCATCGTGGCCGGTATCAAGATCAAGGCCCATCCGGACTTCCGCCTCTGCACCACCATGAACGACGATGCCAGCACCTTTGAGCTTCCCGAGTATATCCACACCAGGCTTCAACCTCAGATATTCATAGACTTCCCTGAACGTGATGAAGAGCTGATGATCCTCAAGGCGAATCTGCCCTTTGCGGACGAGGAAATCCTTGAATACGTCGCAGATTTTCTGGAGACCGCCCATAATGCGGATGAACGATACAGCGTCAGGGACGGCATCAATATTGCCCGCTATGCCTTGAAGAGAGTCGAGGAAAGAGGCGAACAGCTGAAATTTGAAGATCGGAAAGAGAGGTCCATCGCCTACATGAAGGAAGCCGCAGCCATGATTTTGGATGCTGCGGCTGCCCACTACTTTGAGAGAATATTGGACGAGCACCATGAGCGTTGACAGATTCGAATGGAAGAATATCCGCCTCGTCCCGATCCTCCACAACCGGTTGGAATTCGCCGACGAGGTCAGGCAACAGTTCAAGTCATTCAACCCCGATCAGGTGGCCGTGGAATACCCCTCCACCCTAAAGGACAAAATCCTCCAGGGGGTTCGAAGACTTCCCCTTCTCTCGGTGGTCCACTATGAAGAAAAAGACGGGATCTTTGTCTATTTATTGTTGGAGCCCATTGATGGACAGATAGAGGCCATAAGACTGGCACTTGCCAAAAAGATCCCCGTTCATTTCATAGACCGAGACACCGAAGGGTACCCCTTTGACCGCACCCCCATGCCGGACCCCTATGCCCTCACAAAAACAGGCCATTTCCGATACTGCCGGATCTACCTGGAAAAACACCGGCAAGCCCTCCGTTCCAAGGAAGATGGTCTTCGGGAGAAGACCATGGCCTACCACCTTCAACAGTTGAGCGAAAAAGGGAAGAGAATCCTCTTTGTGGGGGGATTGTATCACCTCCCCGGTCTCCTTCATATGCTTGACCTGCCGCAGATCGAGGTCATCGGACGAAGACACAGGGCCGGCGTGAGCCTTGCCCACCTTCACAGGGAGTCCAGCAGAGAAATTATGTCAGAGATGCCGTTTCTAACGGCCGAGTATGAGCGATCGAGATCCCTTGAGAATGGGGAACCATTGGATAGGTTGAAAATCAACACGAAATTGATTAACGCGTCCCGACAAGACTACTGGACAGACAGCAAAGAGGACCTTTCTCGGATTCAGGTGAGGACCTTGCACAAGTTTGCCAGAAATTATGCCCTGCTTTCCGGAGCCCTGGTCCCCAGCCTATACCAGATCATTGTGGCTGCCCGCGGTGTGGCGGATGACAACTTTGCCTATGAGGTCTGGAACAAGGGGAGTGATTACCCATGGCAGACAGAAAACCCCGGGCTGCCGGTACTCCGTTTAAGGGGAGAGGACCTGTTTCTTGACCAGAAAAAGATAAGGTTTCACCGGCAACTCAAAACCTTTCGCAGGCGACTCGTTCCGGTGCCGGTCAAGAAGAAAAGAAGAGAACAAACCCCTGGAGAATGGAAAAGGGATTTTGAAGGGCTCTATATCTGCTCTTATCCGCCGGAGGATGTGGTGATCGAAGGGTATGGTCAGTATCTTCAAAAAAGGGCCATGGAGATCAAATCTGAAGAGACCGCTAGGATCGTCCCGTTCACAAGCTCCATAGAGGATGGGTTGGACATCCGTCAGACCATCAGGGAATGGCCAAAGGGGCCAATCTATATCAAAGAGGGGAGACCGTTAAAGGGCAAGGTGGGCTCGATTGTCGTTATCTTTGATCCCGACCCGCCGGACAAGCAGGGAAGAGAGAATTTCCCCTGGAAGGTGACATGGCTTGGTGAGCACGAGCAAGAATCGGATATGTCGTTTTACGGTACCCCTGCAGGAGAGGTCATGGACGGTCCCGGCATTTCCAGGTGCCAGTACGGAGGCTTCATGCTCACCTATCCGCCGTTGCGTGTTTACGACATCTGGAAGGACAGCTTCTTCAATATGGCCAGGAACAAGCCGGAGCGGCTCCTTATGGCCGCCATTGACTATTGTAAAGAAAAACACGTGGTCTATGTGGCGGCCGCCCCTCCTTCGGGCTGGTGTCAGAGTATGGCCGCGAGGCTTGGCAAGAAGATCATCTATCTACCCATAGGGACTTTTTCACCCATTACATTGAAAAAGATTCGACAATTCCATGTCTTGGATGGCCATCATATCAGGAAATATGCTAAACAATATATTTGATGCCTTCGTAAAAAGTCCGTTTTGCCCCATTTCTCTCATTCCCGCGCACGCGGGAATCCAGGAATGCTTAGCTGTTATGGACTCCCGTTGCAGTTTATCCCGCACACAGTGCGGGGGGGAGGAGTGACGGTTCTTTGACTTTTTGCGAGTTCATCATATTTGAACAAGAAAAATGAACCCTAGCGCTGCAAAAGCTGAGGATGCTGCAGATCCGCGGCGTCAAGGATGGGCTACGACTGAGCTCAGCCGAAGTCAAGCTGTAGTAAACTACCGCGAATCCTTGACAACAAAGGAGATGCGGTACCCTCGACTTTCCCAAAGGGTAGAAAACAT
>CAZCCX010000105.1:0-7422 GCA_964497115.1 uncultured Desulfobacteraceae bacterium | reverse complement strand
AGATCCCGTATCACGGGAGTCAGAGTTCTAGGGCTAAATACTATACCTTGAAAAGACCAACTGATCAAGCGATTCACACAGATCCCTGTTCAACGGACAGGATTGCCTATCTTCTTCAGGATCATTTAAGCTATTGACCATTTAGGCCTTTTATTCTATACTTTACTTTGTTGAGACAAACACATACTCAAGACGAGTCTTGTTGAAAAGCGGTCTTTTCTGTGTGGTTTGCCTACTCATAAGAAAGTGGAATGTTATTGCCCTCAAAAGTCCGACATGAGCGCCTTTCCTGCCTTTGTATTGCTTAACGGTGCATCTGGGGGATTTCGATAGAAAAAAATGGAGAACCTGTATTCCTATGTCATATACCTGGCTTAGTCGTTTATTAGTGTTTTTGAGCCTTCTGATCTGCTCAAGTTGCGCAACTTCACAAGGAACCTCAGAAAAACAAAACCCCATTGACAAACAAATGATCGGGGCCGAAAGTGCTGCTTCGGAGATGGACGCTCCCGCTTCTGCGATATTAGAGGGTCAAAACACTGGAGAGGAGAGAAACGGATCCGCATCAAACCCGGCTTCAGGGGAACCAACTTCCCCTGAAACAGTCATTCAAGCCGCTGACGAGACGGCACCCTCATCTCCTCCTGAGCCTCCCGCCATGTCGAATCAAGAAATCCTTGATTCCGCCCTGGAGTTTTATCAAGCTTCAAGCGATTTTTGGGAACGGGGGGACCTGGATAATGCCATCGCCGCCCTGGACAAGGCCTATTCCCTTATTTTGAAGGTGAATGCGGAGGAGGATCCGGTGATCCTTCAGCAAAAGGAAGATCTTCGTATCACTATATCAAGACGTATTGTTGAAGTCTATGCATCGCGTTTCACCGTGGCGAATGGGGACCATAAGGAGATTCCCCTTTTGATGAACGTGCACGTAGAAAAGGAGTTGGCCTTATTGAAAGGGCGGGAAAGGGATTTTTTTCTTGCCTCATATCGCCGGTCCGGCAAGTACCGTCCTTTTGTCGTGGAAGCCCTTCAGGAGGCCGGCCTTCCGGAGGAGCTTTCATGGCTCCCCCTCATAGAGAGCGGTTTCAAAACCAATGCCTACTCCAAAGCCAGAGCCCTCGGAATGTGGCAGTTCATCGCCTCGACCGGATACAAATTCGGTCTAAAAAGGACCCAGTATATTGACGAAAGGATGGATCCAGAAAAGTCCACCCTGGCGGCCATTGACTACCTTGATGAGCTACATTCGATATTTGGGGATTGGATGACGGCCTTGGCGGGGTATAACTGCGGGGAAGGGAGAGTGCTGAATCGTATCAAATCTCAGAGGGTCAACTATCTGGATGATTTCTGGGATTTCTATGGAAGTCTCCCCAGAGAGACGGCCCGGTATGTGCCGAGGTTCTTGGCAGTGTTAAATATCCTGGATGATCCTGAAGCCCATGGTTTCACCCTGCCTGAAGTGGATGAGCAGATAGAAACTGAGAAAGTGGACATTCATAAGCAGGTCCAACTGGAGACGGTCGCCAGACGTTTGGATATAGATTACGGGCTCCTGAAAGATCTGAATCCGGAACTGCGACAACAACTCACTCCCAGCGATCCCTATTCACTCAAAGTCCCAAAAGGGAAGGGAGAGGTCCTTCTTGCCAAGCTGGATGAGATTCCTGTGTACCGTCCTGCCTATAGGACCCACAGGGTCCGAAGCGGCGAATCTCTGTCCGTGATCGCGGAAAGATACGGGAGTTCCGTCAGGGCCATCATGACTGCGAACAACCTGCGCAATAAGCACTATTTGAGAATCAATCAGAAGCTCAAAATACCCGTCAGTAAGACAGCCATCGCCTCTTTGGAGGTGCCTCTGGTCCAGGCATCACAAATCAAGGGGGAGATTATTGAATACAGGGTCCGAAAGGGTGATTCCTTATGGCTGATTGCCAGGCGCTACGGAACCACAACCAAGATGATCCAGTCTCTCAATCAACTGGACAGCGCGTTGCTCAGTATCGGACAAGTGCTCAAGATTCCTTCCGGTCAGACCATGGCTTCAGTGATTGGCGATACCCAGACCTATTTGGTCCGAAAGGGTGATTCTCCCTATTTGATTGCCAAAAGGCATAATATGGATCTTTCGACATTCCTTGAGTTCAACGGACTCACTCCGCGAAGCACGATTTTTCCGGGTCAGGTCTTGAAGACTAAGGGCGAGTGAAAATCCATCTGCCATGCATGTCTAGAGATCAAATAGTCGGACTTCTGCCGAGTTTCATATTTCTTCTGATTCATAACCATTTCTTTGGCCCTTGGGACCATTGGGGCTCGAAACCTTATGCTTCACCTCCAGGAATGACCACGAATATATATCTTCATCTAACACCTGTATTCTGTTATGTTACTCAAGAACGCGGAGTAGAAGGGGGGAGCGATGTCTGTAACAATGGATCAACTGATTCTGGACCTTGATAAGTACTATGAGATGGGAAATATGATGAGC
Source organism: uncultured Desulfobacteraceae bacterium (assembly GCA_964497115.1). Taxonomy (GTDB): domain Bacteria; phylum Desulfobacterota; class DSM-4660; order Desulfatiglandales; family HGW-15; genus JAFGFY01. Next base: position 4,925 of record CAZCCX010000105.1, on the reverse strand, counting down.
GCTCTCACTGTCATCGCGAATTTCATATTCCAAGAGAGGAACAATAGGATCTCAAGAATAAGAAGAGAACTTCCCCTTTTCTTGGAGGGCATCGAAGAGAATCGAGAAGGAATCAAACGTGTTTTGAAAAAATGGAAAAAGGATTCTCCCTTTAAGATCGCAGAATTTGTCGATGTCCTTGAGAGATTGGAGGAGATGCAAGACGGAGAAAGACAAGAGTTGAGCGGAAGGCTTCAGGAGGTGGCTCAGGACGTCGTAGGGGAAAGGGCTTAACGCAGGGTCCCCTTGCAGAAGCTATTTGGCTTTTGATCACTATTTGCATCCCCAAACCTTTTTCTGGTTTAGCTCATGGGTCTTATTTTCGATATCAGCGCCGCCAGGTTCTATGAATCCTGGTATCACTCGCCCCAAGGAAGGGCCATGCGTCGTTCTGCAGAAATACTCATCCTTGCCTTACTGAATCCTCGGCCGGGCGAAAGGGTCTTGGATATCGGGTGCGGTGGTGGTTATCACCTCGAATTCATGAACCGATTGGGCCTTGATGTCACGGGCATCGACGCCTCTCCCTATATGATCAATATGGCCGGAGAACGCCTCGGGAATCGGTGTTCTCTCAATAGGGGCATGGCAGAAGACCTTCCCTATGAGGATAACGAGTTCGATCTTGTAGTGTTGATCAATACCCTTGAGTTTTTGGATGATCCTTTGGAGGCGCTGAGGGAGGCGGGAAGAGTGGCCAGCCGGCAGGTCTTCATTGGTGTGATGAATAGCCTTGCCTGGCATTGCCTGCGCACCAAATCACTGAATCTCTTCCGTGAATCCCTTTTTGATCAGGTCAAGTTTTTTAACGTGTGGGAGTTGAAATCTTATATCCAGCTGGCCTACGGCCCTGTTCCCGTGGAATGGCGTTGCGCTCAGGCTTGGCCTTCTTTTATGGAAAAGACCGGAATCTGCAAGAACGACCTCTGGAATCTGGGACATTGGCCTTTTGGCTCATTCTTGGGCGCTTCAGTGAGAATTGTCTATTCGGTTAAGACAGACAATGTCCCATTGAAGATAGGGGTGAAGAAGAAAGGGCAAGCCATTGCAGGCGAGTTATCCATGGAGAAGGTTGACCGCATACAAGAGAGGCAGGGAGATGAAAGAAGCCTATCTATATAAGAAAAGAGACCTGAATGAGGTAAGGTGCCTTTTGTGCAGCCATAAATGCCTGATAAAGGAAGGGGCAAGGGGAATTTGCGGTGTCCGCGAAAACCAAAAAGGAACCCTTATAAGCCTTGTCTATGGGAAGGTTGTAGCCAGGCATGCAGATCCTATCGAGAAGAAGCCCCTATTTCATTTCCTGCCGGGCAGCCGGTCCTACTCCATTGCGACCGTAGGATGCAATTTCAAATGCCTTTTTTGCCAGAACGCTGACATATCTCAGATGCCCGCCGACCACAAACGGATCTGGGGAGAGGACATGGCCCCAGAAATAATCGTGGAGGATGCCATAGCCAGCCGGGCAGCGACTATTTCCTACACCTATACAGAGCCCACGATCTATTTTGAGCTGGCACTGGACGCAGCTCGATTAGCCGAGCCAAAAGGGCTGCGAAATGTTTTTGTGACCAATGGTTACATGACAGAAGACTGTTTGAGAGAGATAGGTCCTCTTCTTCACGGGGCCAACGTGGATCTCAAGTCGTTTTCTGATACGTTTTACAGAGAGCAGTGCGGGGCAAGACTTGAGCCTGTCCTCCACTCGATCAAGACGATGAAAGAGTTGGGTGTCTGGGTGGAGGTGACCACTTTGCTTATTCCAGGGATGAACGATTCGAGAGAGGAACTCGGAGATCTTGCCGAATTCCTAGCAGATCTTAGTCCTGATATCCCTTGGCACATCAGCCGGTTTCATCCCACCTATCGCCTGACCCATGCTCCCCCTACCCCTGTTGAAATCATCCACAGGGCCAGGGAGATTGGCTATGAAATGGGCCTGAAATATGTCTACACCGGGAATCTGCCCGGGGATAAAGGTGAAAAGACATGGTGCCATGAGTGCGAAGGGCTTCTAATTGATCGTACCGGCTTTATGGTGAGAGAAAACAGGATAAAGAACAGTCTCTGCCCCCGGTGTGGCGCGAAGATTCCGGGAGTGTGGGAGTGATTTTCTTGTGAGTTGATCTTTCCTCTTAAATCTGATAACCATTAGAAATAAGGAGGGCTTTTTCGGGTTCTTCTTAAATCATAGGCCCCCGCTGGGCATACAAGAATTGCCTTCTTCCACCCAGCGGGGGTTCTTTAGGAGATATGTCATGAAGCAGGAAGAGGAACTTGCCGTCAAGGTGACGAAAGAAGTTGTAGTGAAATTCATCGAAATGGGTCGTTTGTCCGTCAATGCCTTTGATGAGGTCTTTAAACAAGTCCATAAGACGGTTTCGGAGTCTTTGCTGGAGAACACTATAAAAGGCGGAGATTAGACTCTACCCTATCGTTGCATAAAAAACATGACAAGGGGTTCTAGAAAGCAATAATAACAAGGATCTTGGCGTAATTCGAGACTATTTCTGGAAATCACCAAATGTGAATTCCAAGTTAATCCATTCAATTTGTCATGTTTTCTACCCTCCTGCCTTCGCTGAAGCTTCGGCAAGGCAGGTCGGGAAAGTCGAGGGTACCGCATCTCCTTTGTTGCCTGCCGGGCCGAAGCCTTGGCGAAGGCTGGTCAAGGGTTCGCGGTAGTTTACTACAGCTTCACCCTTGACGCCGTGGATCTACCGCATCCTCAACTTTTGCAACGTTAGGGTCTACATGGCGGGGTATCGGACGTCTGTCAAGAAAAGGCCTTGGGGTGGGGCCTTTACTCCAGCTTTGCCTCTGTCTCTGGCTTGAAAGATTGTCACAAAATCGTTGAAACCTATCTTTCCCTGACCCACCTCCACGACCGTCCCTACGATGTTTCGCACCATATGCCTCAAAAAACCGTTTGCCTCAAAGATAAAATGTAGCAGGCCCTTATCCGGCTCATGAATCTCAGCGCGCATCATCTTTCTTACCGGATTCAAATTTCCGCTTCCAGTGGATTTAAAGGAAGAAAAATCGTGCTCGCCGCATAGTAAAGAAAGACACTTACGCATCTGCTCACGGTCGAGGTGTCGAGGAATGTGCCACGTGTAGAGGCGAAGAAAGACATCCGGGTCTTCCTGGTTCAGAATCCTGTATTCGTAGGTCTTGCTTTCCGTACCGTACATGGAATGAAAATCAATGGGAACGTCCTCCGCCTGCTTAATAAAGATATCCTCCGGAAGAAGGGCATTGAGTCCTCGCTTGAAAGAGGCGGGATCGATCTGTGCGCGGGTGATGAAGTTGCACACATGACAAAAGGCGTGGACACCGGCGTCTGTTCTACCGGAAGCGATCAGTTTAACAGGCTCTTTGGTCATAATACGGATCTTCTCTTCAATAAGGGCCTGAATGGTGGTCTCTCTTATCTGTCGCTGCCATCCATGGTACCTGCTGCCATCATATTCCAAGATTAATCTTATGTTTCTTTTCGCCATTGCGATAACCTCGAAAAAACCCTTCAACTGTCAACGGATATTACCAAAATCCGGACCTGTTAGAAAGGTATCTTCCCAACCCGGTAGGGCAGGACTGCGGAGTGCTTCAATGAGAAAAGGGAAGTCATAACAGATGACTTCCCTTTTGAGATAACAGCATTAAGAATATCAAAGCAAGAGTCTGCAAAAAATGGGGCAGGAAAAGGTTTACCGTTTTGAATATTGAAATCGCTTCCGGGCGCCGGGTTGCCCGTATTTCTTCCGTTCCTTAATCCTGGGGTCCCTGGTCAGGAATTCGGCCTTCTTTAAAGGCGACCGAAGGTCAGGATTGATGCTGACCAGAACGCGGCTAATTCCATGCCTGATTGCACCTGCCTGGCCCGCAAGACCCCCACCCCTTACGTTGGCGGAGATGTCGTATTTGGCCAGAGTGTCGGTTAATTGAAGAGGGCCTAAGATGATCGCTTTGTCGGAATTCCTTGTTACATATTCATCCATTGGCTTGTTATTAATGGTTATTAGGCCTCTTCCCGGTCTCATCCAAATTCGGGCGATAGCCCTTTTTCTCTTTCCTACAGCGTGATACAACTCTTGCGCCATTTAGATCTCCAATACTTCAGGGTGTTGTGCTTGATGAGGGTGATCAGTTCCCTTATAAATTTTCAGCTTCTTCAGCTGTCGACGCCCCAGGCTGTTCTTTGGCAGCATTCGTTTGACTGCGAGACGCAGGACCTCTTCGGGTTTTTCCTCCAGAAGTCGCCTGGCCGTGATCTTCTTTAGTCCGCCAATATAGCCGCTGTGCCTATAGTAGACTTTTTTGTCCAATTTCGCCCCTGTTAGGGTAATTTTTCCTGCGTTAATCACCACGACAAAGTCCCCTGTGTCGGCATGAGGGGTGAAGACAGGTTTGTGTTTTCCCCTCAAACGAATGGCTATCTGGGTGGCCAGCCTTCCCAAGACCCTGTTTTCTGCATCCACCAGAAACCATTTTTTTAGAATTTCTTGTTCTTTTGCGACAAAAGTTTTCATGACAAACATTCCATTTACCAAAATCATTCTTTTTACGCAAAACTGCAGGCCTTGTCAAGCAATTTTCGAGGATTTTTAAAATCCTGCTTGTCTTCCATAGCCCGTACTCTGCGGTCGGCCGTTCGAGCAGGCAGTCGGTCATGACAGCCAGCCAGCTTGAAGGGTGGGCAGGTTACGGAAGATCAGGTGAAACAGGGGGCGAATTCCGGTCCGCAGAGGTGCAAGGAACGATCAAATATCATTGACAAAAGAAGACAACCTTGGTATCAAATCAGAATACATTGCGCCCGTAGCTCAGCTGGATAGAGCGCCGGGCTTCGAACCCGTAGGTCGCAGGTTCGAATCCTGCCGGGC
>CAZCCX010000104.1:0-7484 GCA_964497115.1 uncultured Desulfobacteraceae bacterium | reverse complement strand
ACTTTGTCCTTAAGGTAGATTTGAGGAATTAAAGGATAGGCATATCTGTTATTCAGCCGGCCCAACAGATCGCACTCCCGTTCCAATGTCTCCTTGGCCTCAAGTGACAAGGCAGCGATCACCGCATATTTCCTTTTCAAGTCTTCTGCCACGGCTTCCGCACTGACGATCTGGTAAAGCGCTCCATACTTCTCGTAGCGGATGATCAATTGCTGAATCTTGCCCATCTGCCCGTTCGGATCCGTCGGTCCGTTCATAAGGTGAAAGAGGCGTTCCCCATCCCCTTGCCAAAGAAAATCCCGTGTCGCGTAAAAGAAATCTCCAAGGCTCAGAAAGGGATGGTTTTCCAGGGGACGAAGGACAAAGGGCCTTCGCATCATCTCTTCTGAAACCGGGACATCACCTTCAGGGGAGGAAAAGAAGTAGCTCGCTCTCATATTCACCCTATTGCTGCACAAAACTATATGGTCTGTTTTGACTGTTACATCAGAACCATTGCCGGTATTGGCTGATGCCAGATGCCGGATACAACATCAAGTATCTAGTATTAAATCGCATCTTCAGAATTCATATCACATCAAATGGATCACGTTAAGCAGAATACCTCGAGCAATAATCTTGCTCTCTTCAACTTTTTGATAGACTTCTTGGATCAAAGCCCTTGATAATCCTTCACAAATTGATTTCTTTCAGATAAAATAATGAATATTGAGTTCCGCAATCTAGGAAGGGGTAGATTCATGAACAAGATACATCACAGGGGTAAGGCTTTGGGGCCCGGAAAGCACGCCCGCCATTTAATGAAGGAAGAGAAGTACTCTGAGGCCGAGAAAAAGTATCAGGAGGCATTGGAACTCGATCCCTATGATGTTTTTTCCCTTGTCGGCCTTGGAGATTTGAAACGAAAGCAAAAACGATTTGACCAGGCGGTTTCCTTCTACCAAAAAGCGTTGGAAGTGCATGAGACCAATAAATACGCCATGATGGGTCTGGGTGACGCTTATCGAGGACTTCACAAAATAGAGGAAGCATTAAGTATCTGGCTGAAATATCTAGATGATTATCATGACGACTATCGGATTATGACCCGTGTCGCCGACGGATATCACAGGCTTGGGGAACTGAACCTATCAAAGACCTATTACTCAAAGGCTCTTGAATTGAATCCTGAAGACTCTTACGCCCTCATGGGTTTGGGAAATGTTCACCTCAAGGGCAGAGACGAAGATCGGGCGCTGGAATATTTTGTCAGGGCTGCTTCCATAGAGGGAGGATCTCCCTGGGCCTTAACATCAGCCGCCAATATCTACAGAAACAAAAGAGACTATCAAGAGGCTATGGCCTGCTATGATCGAATCCTTGACATGGACCCAAGACAATCCTACGCGTGGCACGGAAAGGCGGATTGCCTCAGAGCCCTGGGGAAACAGAAAGATGCCATCCAGGCGTGGGAAAGGGCCATGAAATACGGCATGAAGCCCCGAATAGCCTTAACCAGAATCGGTGATGCACACAGGGTCTTGGGAAATCTGGCAAAAGCTGAAGAGAGTTACAAGAAGGCGGTTGAACTGGGGTATGACAAGTTTGCCTATCTGGGCCTTGCAAAGATCCACATTAAAAGGAATCAGCCGAAAGATGCCATGACCCTTTATCATCAGCTACAACAAAGGGAGCCCCGGGATTCACGAATAGAGGCTGAAAAGAAGTCTTTGATGGAGCGGTTTCCCGAGTTGGATTAGGGGCACCCTTCATGGAACTCTTCATCGAAGACATCAAAATCTTTGTCAAGGAATGCTTTTCGAACTCCCGGGGCCTTTACCTGTAATGGAGAACGCGACCACGGATCTCCTCAGCCGCCTCTCTCGTCGCCTCTATTACGGCCTTCATTTTCTCGTCGTCCAGGCTTGTCTTAAACCCCACAACCCAGATGGCTGATATCAGGTTTTCTCCTTCAATGGGAAAGGCCACGGCCCGAACGCCAAGGATGTACTCCTCATAATCCGTGGCATAACCATGTTCCCGGACCCGTCTGATCTCCCGAAGGTATTCATCAGGGTCTGTAATCGAATACTCCGTATATCTTTTCATCCCTGCTGCATTGAGAATCTCCAAGGCCTTCTGTTCTTCCATGCCCGCCAGAAAGACCTTTCCCGTAGCCGCTGCCGTCAGAGGGATCGTTGTCCCAACTTGCGCAATGATCCTGAGGTCCTGCCTGGACTCCACAATATCCAGGATCGTGGCCCTATCCCCGTTTAAACCGCCCAAAAACACGGATTCTCTCACTTTTTCCATGAGTTGTTCAAGAACAGGCCTTGCCAGATCTTTCAAAGTGTTCAAAGCGTAGGCCAACCTCCCAAGTTCAAAGAGAGTGAAGCCCAGAGTATACTTCTTTGACAAGGGGTCTCTTTTGATGGCCCCGATCTCTTCCAGGGCCGAAGTGATTCCGTGGACCGTACTTTTTCCTATTCCCAAACTCTGTGACAGTTCACTGATGCCCAGGTTTCCACCTCTCTTAGAAATAAGTTCTAGAATCTGAAATGCTTTTTTGACCGAAGGGGCCTGATATGAGTTAGCCATCGTTCTCTATGCTGAACATTTTATCACACTCTATACCCTTTTACGACCCATGTCAAACCCAACCATATGTCAGCATTGACATAATTCATCAATAATGTTGTTTTTTTCCTTGACAAAGAAAGCTGTCCTGTTACACTTTTCTATATTCGTCGTTCACAATAACGAACGATGAATCGTTGACACGAAGCATCCCAAATATGCTATATTACGGCATGACATAGGGGGAGGATACGGCAACTTGGACTTTTATTCATTTATAAACGGTCCCTTGATTTGGGTAGCCTTTCTCGTATTTACTGGCGGCCTACTAACCAGGCTCGCCTTCTTCTTTTCAGCCATCCTCAGAGACCCTGGAGGAAAAGATCAGGGTTGGGGCTATTACCTGATCACCTTCGGCCGTTCCGTCCTACCCTTTCACTGGGCGGCCCCCAAAATGCCTGTTTATGCAGGTCTCCGCTACGTGTTTCACATATGCCTGTTCGCCGTACCTATCTGGCTAAGTGGACACATTGTTCTATGGAGCGAATCTAGACTTGAGTGGGACTGGGCATCGCTGCCGGACGCATGGGCAGATGGGATGACGATCCTTGTGGTGGTCCTTGCGCTCTTTTTTTTGATGAGGCGCGTCATCGTCCCGAACGTTCGCCCTGGCTCAACCGTGTCCGATTTTTTATTAATCGTCATAACTGCCTTGCCTTTTGTGAGCGGCTATTTCCTGACCCACGGCACCCTGGATTCCTTGGCGTTTTTTGAAGAGCATATGACGGTTATCCACATTCTCAGTGGTGAGGTCATAATCGTGACGGCGGTCTTCCTCTTTTGCAGGACTCGACTGAACACGGAAAAGTGTGTGGCCTGTACGGCCTGTGAAGTGATTTGCCCCACAGGGGCCCTTGAATACGAGGACAAAGAAGACAAACGTATCTTTACCTATTCGCATTATCAGTGTATCTGTTGTGGGGCCTGCGTCAAAACATGCCCTGAAGCGGCCGCTGAGTTAAGGCATGAAATCAGCCTGAATAGATTTTTTCAGTTCGGCCCTAAACAGGAAATACGATCCGTGGACCTGACGGCATGTGAAAGATGCGGCGCGTTTTTTGCGCCGGAACCCCAATTGGATAAGATCGGAAAGACGTTTGCACACGACTATACGCGTTTCTGCCCCAGATGCAGAAAGGTCAATATAGGTGAGGTGTATCATCAACTCTCCCCCTGGACCAAAAACCCTCAGTTCAACCGCCTATCAGGTAAAGGGGAGTTATAGCCTGGGGGATGTAAGATGTGAAAACTTTGAAAGGGACTTTTGACGAGTTTATCAGACTTAGAAATTGATTCATTTGAAACGCAATTTCTTAACGTTATACGAAAGGAAGGAGGATGTCATGGTAGAAGATAAAGGAAAAATGTCAACGGCAGAAAGTCTTCGAAGTACGAGGACCTACGGTAAATTCCGGTGCCATAACCCCACATGCATGGGAAGGCTGGAGCCCAAACCCGGCGACAAGGAGATTGAGTGCCCCACATGCCACATGAGATTCAGGGTGGCCTGGGTCAAGAAGGGTTTTCCCCGAGTCAGGGGACCCGTATGGGAGCACAACAGGAAGATAGCCGAAGAAGCTCTAAAGAAGAAGGGGGTAGAATAATATGCCATTAGATAGAAAACTAGCGATTGTAGATCTCACCACCGGTGAGATTGAGAAAAAGACCATTCCTCTCGAATTGAGGAAGAAGTTCCTCGGCGGCAGGGGGCTGGCGGCCTATTTGCTGTTAAACCACACCCCGAAGGATGTCGATCCCTACGGTCCGGATAATGTGGTCATCATAAGCGGTGGAATCCTCTGCGGGACCCTGGCATCCGGTACCGGCAGATGTGATGTGATGACCAAATCAACCCTTACTAATCTCCTGGCCAGCGGCAATTTCGGCGGATTCTTTGCCCCGGAATTGGCCCACGCCGGGTTTCATCACATAATGGTGAAGGGAAAAGCAGATCATCCCGTTTATATTTTCTGCCATAACGGTGAAGTGGAGATTCGCGATGCCGGGGATATCTGGGGCCTGCCGGTGTCCGATACACAATGGGCCATTCGTGAAGACCTGGGTGACGAGGAGGTCAAAAGTGCGGTCATCGGTCCTGCGGGTGAAAATCTCGTAGCGTACGCTAACGTGATGACGGGAATCAAAAACGCGGCCGGTCGATGTGGGGCCGGAGCCGTGATGGGCTCTAAAAACCTCAAGGCCGTCGCGGCCAGAGGGACTATGGATATCAAGATCGCCCATCCTGACGAGGCCCTGGAGTTCAATAAACGCTTTATTGATCAAATCACCAGCGCCAAGGTAAACCAGACCATGGGGACTCTCGGGACCCCATTCATTTGGGGGGCCACCAACTCCTGGGGCGGCATTCGAACCAGGAACTTCCAGTACAATCAGACCGAGTATGCAGATGATATTGAACCGGAACACCTGGATGAGATCGCAGAGGAGACCTGTGGAGAATATCACATGACAGCCTGCTACGGCTGCCAGGTCCACTGCCGGGCCCAGTACCGCATTCCGGAAGGCCCTTACAAAGGAGTATATGATGAAGGACCGGAATACACCTCCCAGGGCGCATTCTGCGGAGAGACGGATACGCCCAGAGCGACCACGCTACTCGTCTGCAACCACCTGGCAGATAAATACGGAGTGGATAATCTCGAAATCGGCAGCATTATCTCCTGGGCCATGGAACTCAATGAGATGGGAATCCTTCCCGCCGACAAACTGGACGGCGTGGACCTGAGATTCGGCAATGATGACGCAGTGATTGAGATGATCGACCGCATCTGCTTCAGGCAGGGCTGGCTCGGAGACACCCTGGCAAAGGGCGGGATACAGGCATCGGATATCATCGGGAAGAACTCTTTCGATTACATGATCCAGGTCAAGGGAATGAATAACCTCCATTCCGATGAGAGGGCCACCCCCGCCCTCGCCCTGAACTGTGCCCTGGCATCCAGGGGATCAGACCACCTGAGGAGCAGACCGGCCATCGACTTGTACCATTTGCCTGAGCCGGTCCTGAGAAAGATCTACAGCAGCCCGATTCCCTATGACGGGCCTCTGAGTTCCGAGCACACCGAGTACATTGGTAAACCCTATCAGGTCTTCTGGCATGAAAACTGTTATATGGCCGTGGACTGCCTGGGGATCTGTAAATATCACACCACGTTCCTCGGGGCCACTCTACCCAACTTTGAAGACTGGTCTAAGGTCCTCTACTATAATACCGGTCTTGATATGACGCCGGAAGAAATCTGGGATGTAGCGAGAAGATCCAACATGGTAGAGAGGATGTATCAGCTCCGTGAAGGACTCACGAGAGACGACCTTCGGAAGGGTGATATGCTCAACCATCGCTATTTTGACGAACCGACCAGGCGCGGCGCCCCGGACGTGGTGGGCCGAGTTATCGATAAGAAGAAGTTTGTCAAAATGATCGATGAATTCTATGAGCACAAGGGCCTGGACAAGGAAGGGAACATCAAGCCTGAAACGCTCAAAGAATTGGATCTGGAAAACGAACCATCACATCTGCTGTAAAGTCAAATGGAGGAGGATATCAATGGCTAAAGTCCTATATATCGATTATCAGAGATGCACCGGCTGCAGGACCTGTGAACAGGTTTGTTCGGTGAAACATGACGGTGTAGTCAATCCAATGAGGAGCCGCATCAAAGTCATGAAATGGGAAGCGGAAGGTCTTTACGTTCCCGTGTCATGTCAACAATGCCAAGATGCGCCCTGTATGAATGTCTGCCCTGTAAAGGCCATTTCCCGTGACGACGAAATGGGATGTGTTGAAATAGATTATGATGCGTGTATCGGCTGTCGTTCCTGCGTAATAGTCTGCCCCTTCGGGGCCATGAGCTTTAACACGATTGATCGTCAGGTCTTCAAATGTGATCTGTGCGACGGCGATCCGCAGTGTGTCAGATTCTGCGATGTCGGCGCTGTGCAGTACGTTGATGCTGAGGAAGTCGCTATCGACAAAAAGAGGCATGCCGCCGAAAGGCTTTCTCTGGCGGGCAAAGAGTCTGCGGCCCTTTTAGCTCAGTTTTAACAGAAGAATGCGCTCCTGACTGTTCAGGGACACATGGATATTGCTGATGGAGGCTCCTTTTCGGAGCCTCTTTTTTTCCACTGATCTAAGCCTAATGCTCTCGTAATAGTCAGCGATGGAACGACGGAGAAAAGAGTTCCAAATGCAAGGCCGCGAAACCGGGGTCCCACCCGTCCCGTAAGGAGTCCAAGTGAGGCGCAGACAAACTGAGGGACGTCGTATTGACGAAGGATAAGGCGTGACGCAGTCCCGCCGGGGGCGGGAGACTTTTCACGAAGCCGTCTAGATTACCCGCCTGCAAGCATGGTCAGCAAGTGGATTTCGTCTCCGTCCTTCACGACCTTTTTCAATTCATCAGGATAGGCGCTGGCTCCGTTCAGATAGATCTCAAGGACAGACAGCAAGTTGCCTTTTTTGTCGAATATCTCCTTTTCTAGTTCAGGATATTGACTGACCAGATCTCTTAGGCATTCACCTACGGTATTTCCGTTGACATCCACGGTCTCCTTGCCGCCGGCGTATTGTCTGTGTGTCTTATGAAGGTTGATTCTTGCGCTCACTTCTAAACTCCTTTCTACGATCGATGACCGCAATGTCTCCATTGCGGGTTTCTCGCCACTTCGAATTCTTTGAAGCTCATACTCATTCCGTCAAACCTTGAAAAAACCCTTGGGTTTATGTTGTCCCAGGCCAGTATCGTGTCCCAGAAGCAACTCGAATAGAAAAGTACCTATCGCAGATTCTAAGGGGGGTATGGGGGTGGGGGGGGTGTGGGGGGGGGGGGGGGGGGGCGGGGGGGGTG
>CAZCCX010000103.1:0-7587 GCA_964497115.1 uncultured Desulfobacteraceae bacterium | reverse complement strand
TCTCGCCGCGGAGGCCGTGGGTGAAGAGGTGTTGCATGGTGGATTTCTTGAGGTCACGAAATGACTGGATGATCTTCTCCTGAGTCTCAATCGCCCGCTGAATCTTCAACAACACCGCCGCAATCTTCTTTTGTTCGGGAAGGGGGGGGAGGGAAATGGCCTTTTCTTTCAGCAGTCGGTAATGCCGACTGTAGCCTCGGCTGGGAATGTCAAGACGTAGGAGATGGAAGTAGAAATACAGTGGATTGATGTCATCCTTGGGTTTGATCAGCTTCGTGCCGTCAGCGCCGAGAGCAAAAGGAAAATCGACATACTTGAGCAACCGTGTGTGATCGCCAAAAACTACGTACGGTAAACCATCCTGAATCACTGCCGCCTCGCTATCTGTCCAACCCGCAACCAAACCTTGCCCCTGATCAACAATAGGGTATTTGCCGGAGGACAAATATTCTCGGGCTTTCACCTGCTTACCGCGGTCCACGCGGACAGGCTGAACGCACTCTGTAAAAGTCTGCTTGTCCCATTCCGTTGTCATGATTCCAAATCCTACGCCTTATTCATCGACTATTCTTTTTCCCATACTTCTCCGTGATTCCCTCACACCAAACCCGATCGGCTTCCTCGGAGGATCAGGCGGAGGCTTTAAGGTCGCATTTTGCGATCTCATATGCTTCCAGGTGGAGTTGATGGATGTCAGCACGAGTGCTGAATGGGCTCTGTTAGTCACAAAAACCGCCCCTTCGACAAGGTCCCGCATACCGGGCATCGGTATTTTTCTTCATCCATTTCCTCAAACCGCAGTCCGGAGTCAGTTATGTCATCGCTCTCTCTGTGATAGGTCACCAATAAGCCTTCGAATGTCACATCCTCCACAAGGTCACAGCCGGCGCACTCCAACAGTTCACGGTCGTTCACGAAGATACCCAGCGCCTTTGCCTGCTTCTTAATCCGTAAAATGTCTTCCACGAAGGGCTTGATCTTCTGAGCCAGCCCAGAAAGACTGTCCTTTCCATTCTTATGTTTTTCAGGCGTTCTGTGGCCCAACGGCGGAACTGCGTGCCGCGGTGTGATCGGACCCGGTAACCTACGGCAATAATGACATCTAGGTTGTAAAACCTGGTTTTGTATTTTTTCCCGTCGCTGGCAGTTGTCAAGTATTCCTTGACAACTGAATGTTGATCTAATTCACCTTCTTTAAATATGTTGTGAATGTGGAGGCTAATATTCTGCTTGGTCGTCTGGAAAAGTTCTGCCATCAAGTCTTGAGAAAGCCATACTGTCTCATCTTCCAGCCGCACCTCGATGCGGCTGCGGCCGTCTTCTGTCTGGTAAAGCAGAATGTAGCTATCCGGCTTAGCAGGAAAATTCTCACGCACTGTTGACCTCCAATCCATTATCGGCTGACGCAGTCTGCCGGTTTGCGCCTATCGCGCATCTCATCCCGCATATCCAGAAGGGCATGAGGCAACGCTCCAAGTTTCGGGAATCTGACCCGCCGCTTCAACTTCCGCCACTGGAGCTGCCGGTAGCGCTGTTCGTCTCGGTTAAACCGATCAATGAGTTCCTGATTGGGCTGTAACATAGTCTACTTGAACCCCATCTGTGCAAAGACCTTTTCCAGGTCAACATCGATTTTTTTCGCTTTCTTCTCCAGCCCTCTGAGTTCTTCAAGAACCTCAGGAATCGGTCGATAGACTTGCTTCTCACTCGTATCAACATAGCGGGAGGGAGACAGGTTATAATCATTCTCAGCCGCCTCTTCGTTTTTTATGACCTTGACAAAACGCTCAATGTCCTGCCCCTTTATGAAGGCTTGGGCGATCTTGCGGATATTTTCGTCAGGTATGTAGTTCTTGGGGCGGCCCTTCTTAAACTCCCGGCTTGCGTTCACCGAGACAATATTGCCCTGACGATGGGGGAGTTTGTGGCGATTCAGCAGAATGATGATGCCGGCGGCCGTGGTGTTGTAGAATAAATTGTCCGGCAAGAGTATGACTCCCTCTACGAGATCATGATCGACGAACCATTTGCGGATAGTCTTTTCTTTGTCTTCGTTTCGGCTCCCGCTGCCGCGTGTCACTGCGCCGGTGTCGAGGACGACCGCTGCCCGGCCTGTGGACTTGAGCGAAGTGATGGTGTGCTGGAGCCAGGCCCAGTCCGCCTTGCTGGACGTGATGCCGCCATGCTCCTCAAAGCGCCCGAAGTCGTCTTTTTCATAAACAGAGGGATCAAACGGCTGATTCCACATGGGATTCGCGACGACGATATCGAACTTCCTGAGGCTGGAGCCCGTTTCCCGGAATTTGGGATTTGTCATTGAATTGCCGCGTACAATCTCGCCTTCCATGTCATGAATGACCATATTCATCCGGGCAATAGCGTAGCTCGATCCTGTCAGTTCCTGACCGTAAAGCTTGAGCGGGCGGCTCACCTTCAGATCACGTTCCATAAGGACCAACTCGCACTTGATAAGTAGTCCAGCCGATCCACAGGCATAATCATACACCTCTTCCCCTTGGCCGGGGCGAAGCATATGGGCCATGAGCCAGCCGACCTCGGTGGGCGTGAAAAACTCACCAGCGCTCTGGCCCTGTCCTTCAGCGAACTTGCGGAGCAGGTATTCGTAGCAGCGCCCGAGAAAATCAGGTTCAACGTCATATAGACCAAGCCGGTAGCGGAGATCAGATAGAGTTTCTATGATGCCGGACAGCGCGGCATCACTGATCTCTCGCTCACCGCTTCGAGTCTCATTGAAGTCTACGATGTCGATGACCCCACTAAGATCTTTCTGCCGATCTCCCAGGTTGGCCTTGATGATGGTCCGCATTGTGAAGGTTAGCTGTTCCCCAAGCGTCTTGGGTTTATGCTCCTCCGGCCACTCAAACTGCTCGCGTCCGCTAACGACAGGCCATCGGACCTCGGGTGGGAGATAGAAACGAACGAGAGTCTTGTCCGCCTCGATGATCGAAAGAGCGGTATCCCTGTCACCGTAAGTTTCGGAAAGACGCTCGACTTCATCCTCAAAGACGTCTGAGAGTCGCTTGATGAAGATCAGAGGTAAGATATAGTCCTTAAATTTAGGCGCATCCTTTTCGCCGCGGATGGAGCAAGCTGCGCTCCAGAGCATCTGTTCCATGGATTTTGTAGTCAGTAGATCCTCTCTGTTAGCTCGGCGACGCTGGTTCTTATTAGATCCAGCCCTGCTTGAGTCAAATTCTACCTCAGCCATCAAATCGGCGATTGCCTGTTTGGCCTTGCCACGTGGCGTGCTTCTGCCGTTTTCCCAGCGATTGAGAGTTGAGAAGGCCACTCCGAGCCTGTTGGCAAGTTCCTCTTGGCTCAATTCAAGCTTGGCCCTGACCTGTTTCAGGATGTCAGGGATCTCTCTGTTTTCCATGCCTTGCCCCCTATCTGATAATGCAATATGCTATAGCAAATATAGCGCAATGTCAAGCTTTTTAAAATTTTTCTGATAGCCATATCGGCGATGGAAAAAAAAGAGATCTTCAGGATTATTGCCTATAACAATAACAGTTGCCCAGTTGAATAACCTTTGGATAGCAAAAGGCAGGCATACTGTTCCCCAAAAATGGTTAAAAACCTATCATCTTAGATACTTAGAGGAAATTAACTGAAATTAGCTATTTAGTCAAGGAAAAGCAGAAGACAGATATCAGACGGCAGAGGGCAGATGACAAGCGCCAGACGACAGACGGATATCAGAGGGGAGGGGAGGCGGGCTGTTTTGGGTAAAAGGCTGCTTTCAGTTCCTTCACTTTAAAGCCAATCTCCCCAGTTAAATATCAACTTAACGCCTTTAGCGGCTACGGACGTGAGTTTGAAAGGCCTTCGTCGAGATAGAAAGTCTCAAACAACGGCGGCTTTTCAAGGAAAAAAATCTGTTCCGGAAATGTCCTGTTGAATCCTATTTCTTTGTTCTCAATCACCAGACTTCCCTTCTCTTTCGTGTTCTTGACCTTTATTTTGCGGGCATAGTGGATCCCCTGATATTCCTGAATATCTGAAAAGAACAAAGTGATATCCTGTTGTGGGTAGGAGACTTGCTTGGGTAGTAGGTTGTCAGGACAAATGTCTATGATTTCCACAACGTCCTCTTTGTCATCGAGGAGGCTGATCTGATCAGATCCTGGGGATATAGCCCTCTGATATTCTAGAAGATTTGGATACCCCCTGAGGACAGCCCAGATCAAGTCGGTGTCGAAATTGCCGGGAAAAAACGCTGATAGGGTTTCGGGGGTAAAGGCGCTAATGTACAGTCTATCCTCCTGGAAAGAAAGCACTTTGAGGGTGGTTCTATCAATCAAGACATGGACAATAGGGTGACCCCACGAATGAGTTACCTCGATCTTTATCCTGTAAGGTTCTTTTGTCCCCGCAATGAGAATATTGGAGTCTGAATTCCAAATCCAGTTCTTGACGGTTAACCGGCCATTCATGTAACAGGAGAATACCTTGCTCTCCTGCTCCTGAATCCCGGAAAGGACCGTGTCCACATCTTGTTTGCTGAGAGGGGGGTGTGACGAGGTTTTATGCAAGGTTGCACAGCTACACAGAAGAAAGAGAAAAAAGGGTATGGGAAAGAATAAACGCAAGCGCGTCCTGCTCTTTGCTGAGAGGGTGAGGCGATGAGGAAACAGGAGGGCAGGGTAAGGAGACATTCGATCAGCAGATATCAACAAATTATTCCAGAAACTTTGTTGTCTCTTCTATTTTTTGTTTCAATTGGTCCGTGTCATCGTGGTTCAGGGAGAGGGCCTTTTGATACATCTCAAGAGATTTTTCGTATTGAGTTGTCTTAAAATAGACATCCCCAAGATGCTCAATGATTTCGGGCTCATCAGGCTCCAGTGAAACGGCCTTTTCCAGGGAGTGCAGTGCCTTATCATATTGCCCTTTTTGGTAATATACCCAACCCAGGCTGTCTATGATATATCCGCTCTCCGGTTCAAATTTTAGAGCTCTCTTTATCAATTCCATAGCCTCATCCAGTCTACGCCCCTGCTCCGCATAGGTGTAGCCGATATAATTGAGGGCATCTATATGATTTGGGTCTATCTCCAGCACCCTTCTCATTTGTTGGAGCCCCTTTTCTTTTTGATCCGCTCTATCCATTGTGATACCAAGGCGAAACATGAGATCTATATCTTTGCCATTCTGTTCTAACCCCTTTTCTATGACCTCCATGGCTTTTCCATATTCCTCTTTTCTCTCAAAGAGAGAGACCAGCATCATGTAGAGTTCATTTCTCTTTTTTTCGACTTCAACGGCCTTCTGAAGGCTTTCTATGGCCTCATCATATTTCTCTTGATTCTCAAGGATATAAGCGATGTGGATTTGGGCGTCGATAAAGGGTTGTGATTCTTTTCTGATCAATCTGAAGTGGTGGAGGGCCTTGTCATGGTCTTCGTTTTCTTCATGGGCCACAGCGAGATAATACCTGGTCTCATCATCTCTTGGCCAAACAGAGATGATCGAGGCGAATTCTGCAACGGCCTCGTCCGGTTTGCCGTGCCTGAGATAGATGAGACCGAGGATGCGACGCAGGGGATCTCCAGGCTTTAATTGTTTCTTAATTCTCTCGATTTGCTCCTGAGCCATCTCCTCCTGGCCAAGTCTATAATAGACTTCGGTGAGCCTGTCCCTTGTCATGAGGTCATCGGGATTGAAGCTTAAGAGCTTTTCGTAAACTTCTGCTGCCTTTTCCTGTTTGTCAGGCGACTGTTCATACAGACTGCCCAGATCAAAGAGGGCGGGCTCTATTCGGTCGTCCAATTTCAGAACCTCAAGGTAGGACTTTTCCGCCTCAACGTGATCCCCCAACTCAAAATAGATCCGCCCCCGGTAGTAATGGGCCATGAGTATATTGGGGTCTTGCTCTATTAGTATGTCCAGGTGCCTCAGCGCGGAGAGATATTGCCCTTCTCTTATAAAGATACTTGCCAGCGCAATCCTCGCTCTTTGAAGGTCAGGGTCAAAGACCAATATTTTCTCGTATTCTCTTATGGCCGATTCTTTTTCCCCTGACGCCTCATAAATTTCAGCTATGATGATTCGATTTTCTGTGTCATCAGGATCGAGATCAATGCTCTTTTGGGCATACTTGGCAGCGGCCTCGTAATCCTTCAACTCCTTAAGAAGGAAGGCCATCCTTTGATTGAGATAAACCGAATCAGGGTCTTGTTCAAGGGCCTTTTCCAGATAACTCTTCGCTTCAATGGAGCGGCCTTGCTTCACAAGCATTGAGGCCATAGCGAAATTTGCATACGCCACGTGGAGGGTGTCTTCTTTCCTCTCAATGCTCCCCTCATCCGACTCTTCAGACAGTACGGTGAGACCCCCCTCCCCTGTGGGAGAGGCCGAATTGATGCCGGCGCATGAAAAAACTGCGCCCGGAAGGAGACTCAGAGCAAGATATATGATCCATCTAAGATACATTGTCATAGTCTGTCTTTCTATTTAATGAAATCAGAGAAATCCTCTTCAAAGTTGGGAATTTTCTCTATAAGCCATTTCTTTATGTTTTTCACAATTCTCTCCTGAATCTGCCTCACTCGCTCACGGGAGATATGATATCTATCCCCAAGTTGCTGAAGGGTTAAAGGCTTTTCAGCCATGATCCGATTGTCAAAGATGTCCAGCTCTTTTCCGGAGAGGGTTCCCCTGTATTCGGTCAGTTTCGTGAGGAGCAGATTCCTGTCTTCTTTTTCAGAGACTTGTTCGTCAATGGGCACCTCATCCGGGTCGGGAAGGAAAGAGCCGAACACATCCTTGCCGTCGTGGCTGACAGGGGCGTTAAGGGAGATTTCACCTCCTCCTAGGCGTTGACTCATCTCCGTGACTTCTTCTTCCTTGACGTCAAGACGTTCTGCCAGCAGCCGAGTCTCTGGCTCATAACCCTGAGATATAAGTTTATCCCGCTCTTTGGAGAGGTTAAAGAAGAGTTTGCGCTGGTTCTGGGTGGTCCCTATCTTGACCAACTTCCAGTTTTCCATGATAAATTTCAGCATATATGCCTTTATCCAGAAAGAGGCGTAATAGGAGAATTTTATGTTGCGGTAGGGGTCGAACTTTCGGACGGCATGCAAGAGACCCACATTGCCTTCCTGAATGAGATCCAGAAGGCTTTTGGTCCAGTAGCGGTGGAAATCCATGGCAATCTTGACCACCAGTCTAAGGTTGGAGGTGACGAGACGGTAAGCCGCCTCCTTGTCATTCTTCTCCCTCACGCGGATGCCCAGTTCCTTTTCCTCTTCCCTGGTCAGCAATCCGTAATTCTTGATCTCCGACAAATAAAGCTGAAGGGGGTCATAGGGAACCAGAGATCTTTCTTCAGGTTGGAGAACAGGGGCGATCTGAGCCATTTCCACAGAGTCTTCAAACTCGGCAGTCGATTCTTCAGGCTCAGAGAATGTTTTCTTTTTCTTTGGCATAACGCGATGGATCTTTATCCTATATCGTATTGCATCCCTATTGAGGATGAGTTTACCCTATCGTTGCATAGATAACATGACAGGGGTTCTAGAAAGCAATAATAACAAGGATCTTGGCGTAATTCGAGACTATTTC
>CAZCCX010000102.1:0-7729 GCA_964497115.1 uncultured Desulfobacteraceae bacterium | reverse complement strand
GTTCCACCACCTCCGGACAAATGGTTTGAGCTTGAAAAGAGACCCCCAGACCCCTTAATTTCAGCACCCTGTTTGGAGAAGAGTGTCTTGGTGTCTTGATTAAACTCAGCCCTGGAACAAAAAAAGGCGGGCTGACGAGCCCGCCTTTATCCTGAAATTTTAGGTCTACTCCTTTAGGCCACCATATCTTTGACTTTCTTCAATGGTCGAATCTTTACCACGTTACGAGCTGGTTTTGCCTTAAATACAGTCTCTTCACCCGTAAACGGGTTGATGCCCTTTCGAGCCTTGGTTGCTGGTTTTCTTTTGACTTCAACCTTCATAAGCCCCGGCAGGCTAAACTGCCCGGCGCCACCTTTCTTGATATGACGCTCGATCAAGACGGTCATCTCATCCAAGACCGAGGATACTTGCTTCTTGGTCAATCCGGTCTTGTCCGAAATTTCCGCCATAATCCCGGATTTGGTCATGGATTTCCTTACCGCTGTGATTTTTTTCACCGGTGCTGCTTTCTTTGCCTTTTTTGCTGCTTTTTTTGCTGCCATGAGATCTCCTTTCTGTTGAAGCGTTTTTGTATTCTAGCAATAATATTTTTCGCCCCCCTGCCAATACCCCTATAATAAACGGTTAAAAACGTTTATACCACATTGAAGGTCCGTAATATATAGGATTTTCCAATTGTGTCAACTTTTTTTTTGGATTTCTTTGTTTTTCTATACTAATAAGGCGCGGCTCAAGGCTTGAAGTATTTAGACACATCCTTTAGGGCTTCACGATATACCAAAAACCTCCCGGGGAATACCCAATAGAAGGGGACAAGATTCTTGGCAACTTCTTCTGAGCCTGTTATCTCACTAACGCGACATCTTTTGAGTGGACCCAGCAGGTTCGGGCATCTGCCAGTTCTACTTGGTACCAACTTCCTCTGTCTTCAATAAGGGTGAATTCTGTTCCGGAATGAAGGGGGTCTTTGAAGCTCGGTTCATAGGTCTCGCTGTTGCCTTTCCTGGCAACCACTTCCCGGTTGATGACAACACCGGGGCGGCTGTTTCGCAAGGAAAGCTCTTCGGCCAGAAGGGAGCCGGCCAAAAGAAAAGAAAGGATGAAAGACACGGTGATACACCATCTCAGGTAAGAGGCTTGTGTAAAGATTCTAATGGCAGCAGCGGTCCACAGCAGCATAAGACAAACTGAAAAGATAATGATACGACTTTTTGTGGACAGATCATAGTGCCAGAAAAACAGGGTTTTCAAGACTTTTGTCTCCTGCTTTTCTTCAATGTCATCAAGGCGTTTTTCCCTGGCATAATCAAGATTTTGTTTTAGATTAGGGTCATTGGGAATGTACTGCTCGGCACGACGGTAATTGAGAATGGCCCGCCCTAGGTCCTTCAATCGAAAATAGACATTCCCTAGATTATAATAGAGCTTCCCGTTCTGAACGCCGCCATCCCGAACGATCCGCTCATAACGCATGGCGGCTTTCCCATAGAGATCTTCTGCCTGCGCGGGAGATACGGCAGCCAGTTCATTGGCTTGGCGAAAAAAATCCTTTGCCTGAGCGTAAAGATCCGCCACTTGGGCTTCGCCCAAAGTCTCAGCTTTCAAATTCGGATTAGAAAGCCCCAGCACGAGAAGGATGATGATCAGAAAGCTCAAAATTTTGGGATAACGAATGGTCATTTTATTTTAAGCAATTTTTGACAGGATAACACGATAAACAAGATATTCACTCTGTGAGTAAACAGGACATTCCGGCTATAGCGAAGCCCCGCTACATTACAGCGGGATAGACCCTGAGTCGGAATCTACGATACGCAGTATTTCCTGGATTCCCGCTTCCGCGGGAATGACAGTGGCACATCGTAATTTCGCCCATTTAGTCGCCGCTTTAACAACTTCTTTCTTAGATCATGTATATCCTGTTATCCTGTCTAATCTTCTTCATTTTAATTTCTTTTCAAGATCCTTTGCCAAAAGGATGCCCTGCTCTGCTATAGAAGACGCATCAGAACTCCCCGCGATTCCGGCATAGCGGCCGGCCTCACATCTTTCAAAAAGGGCTTTCAGCCGGTCAAGGGTACCTTGGTCCAAGCCTTTTGCCTTTAACGCCTCTTTGACATCATTGAACGTCAAGGCCCCTTTGGGCATACGCAACTTGTCTCCCAGGTAGTGACGAAAGGCATCCTGAACCATATCACAGGTATGGGCACTTGTAGGTGCACCCTGTGCCTCTTTCAAGGACCTTGCAAGACGTCCGAATGCCTTCCTTGCCCGCGCCTTCATGGGATCTGCGTTTCTTTTTCGAACAAGACCAACCCCTGTCAACAACAAGACGTAGCAAAGAGGCGGCCCCACAAACAAACAGATCCACAGAGGCGAGCGAAACCATGACAGGGGTGCCAACCGTTGATTTGCAATGGTCCCCATGTCCTCGTAGTTAAAGGCAATTCCCTTGGTCCATGTCTCGATTTCGCTGCCTGGGGATTCCACATCGTCTGCGCCTTCTGCGTCAAGAGCCGTGATGATCCTTGTCTTATTGACCGTGAGGGGAATAGGTCCCGAACGTGCCACGCGATAGGTCCCCGTGACCGTATCAAAATAGGGAAGCTCGATGGACGGGACTTCCTTGACATCCGGTCTGAGGGCCCGAATGGTCTGGGTAAATGTCTTGGACTTGCCCGAAATCTCGGCCGTGGCCCGCTCCTTGGGAACCTTAAAGTTTCTGGCAAGTTTAAGTTGTTCACCCAATGGCGGAAGATCCACATGTTCAAGATAATCCGGTCCGCTCAAAGATAGGGTCAACGTGATCGGATCTCCCACGTTCACGTCTGTGGGCGTTGCGCGAGTCTCGATCTTGTAGGCCCCCACGTGACCTGCAAAATTCGCAGGTCGGCCCTCGACAGGAAGTTCAGTGATTCGAAGGGTTAGCCCGTTTGAAGGGACTACCACCGTCTTATAGACCCCTCTTCGACTGGTGCCAAAAAAATCACTCCCAAAAAAATCATCATCAAAAAGGCTGCGCTGTCTCTCATACCCTGTCAGGGCGCTGCAGGCCACCGTGGCCGGTTCGATGGTCACATCTCCAGAGGAGACAGGGATCAGGACTTTCTGAAAAGTGATGGTGGCATACTGCTTGCCGCCTTCCCGGCCCCGGCCCTGAACGCCGATGGCCTCACCATCACCCATAGGGATGCGGTATACCTTGTTGCCGGATTGCCTGTCCACCTCAGGATCGGCAAAACGGAAGGTATCGTCGTTGAGTAAGGGAAGGGTGAAACGATAGTCTCTGACATCCTTTCCAATAAACCAGGTCACCGTCAGGATCACCGGCTCGCCCACATAGCAGTGATCCTTTGATAGGCTCAGTCTCAACTTGAAATCCTCGGTCTCCACCGGCTTGCGCGCATTGATCACAACAGGATCGGTTTGGGTGGAGCGGCCGTTCGAGATCACGGTGACGGAAGGAATGACAAGGCGCCCCTCTCGTTTAGGCGTCAGCTCATAGGAGAAGAAATAACCCTCCTGTACATCCTCCGTTACTCTGCCGTTTATGATGGTCACGGATCGCCTGCTATTCTGCTGTCCACCCCGAAATGCCACGGCAAAATCCTTGACATGGGAGAGATCCGGTTGTTCCGGGTCTTCGCTCCCTGAGACCTGGATTTGAAAGACAAAGGGCTCTCCGACAAAAGGATCGCTCCGCTCCACCGCGGCCTTTGCGCCAAAGGTGGCTGCCCAAGCGGGCGCGCACAAAAGGTGCGCACATATCAAAATCCCTATGGATATGACCCTGATCATCACCAATCCTTGTCCACGTCTCTGTAGGCGCCGGC
Source organism: uncultured Desulfobacteraceae bacterium (assembly GCA_964497115.1). Lineage (GTDB taxonomy): Bacteria > Desulfobacterota > DSM-4660 > Desulfatiglandales > HGW-15 > JAFGFY01. Next base: position 3,893 of record CAZCCX010000102.1, on the reverse strand, counting down.
TGCCTGCATTTGACGACGTTCCATGTTCTCTCTTTCCTCGTCTAAGATATCGTGGGCATCCTCCATGAGCTGTGCCTCGGCAGCCCGTTCTTCTTGTTGCTCTCCCGGGTCCTGAGGCGTCTCCTCGGGAGAAGGGCCCTGTTGCTCCTGCTGATTGCCCTGTTGTTGTTCCTGTTGCTGTTCCTGTTGCTGCCCCCCGCTGTTTTGATCCCCCTTCAAAGACTCCAGGGCCTCTTTGAGTTCCTTAAGGGCCTTTTCCTGATTGGGTTTGGCCTCTGACGTATGATTCTCCTCCAGGTTTTCCGATGCCGTGTTCTGCTCCTTTTCCGCATTCTTCAGGTGTTTCTCAGCCGGTGTTTCCTCTGAAAGAGACTGCTGTCCGGCAGGGTTGGGCATGTTCTTGGCCAGCTCTTCTGTTTCAGCCTGAAGATCCCTTTGCTCTTTGGCCAGATCCTGCACCTGTTGATGCAAGGCCTCAGAGTCGCCTTTGGCGCGTCGCTCATCCTCCAGTTGCTGGTTGCGATCCAGGGCCTGTTGTTGTTTTTCGATCAACTCCTCTATCTTCTTCGCCGCCTGCTCCATAGCTTCCTGTTGCTGCTGGGCCGCCTCTTTTTGTTTGTTAATGGCATCCAGGATATTCTTCATCACAAGGCGGGCCACCTCGATGTTTTCAGCCGCCTCCATTAACTCAGGGGCAAGCTCAAGGGCCTCCTGATAGCGTTGAATGCTTTTGGTCAGGGCCTCCAGAGCCTTGTTTAGATCGCTGTCCTGTTGGCGTTCGGCCTCTCGAAAGGAGCAATTGCCGAGATTAAACTTGCTCTTTGCCTCAAGCTGTGAATCCTTGGTCTTCAAGGCCGCCTTTTCAAATTCGTCGGTGGCGGCAGCATAATCACCCATTTGATAAAGGGTCCCCCCTTTGTTGAAATAGATGACCGGAGACTCCGGGGCCTCTACCGAGGCCTCTTCATAGGCGGAAAGGGCCCTTTCGTACTCCCCTGCCAAATAGGCGATATTGCCCTCATCAATCAGATCGGCCGTAGAGCCCGCATGGGCCATAGAAGGCATCAGCAGCAGAATGCCATCCATGAAAAATAAACAGGCCAGATTTTTGAGTACGGGTAGCATGTTAGATCATTGAAATCTAATAACGGTATATGGTGTAATGTATAAGGTCTAGGGCGTACGGTATAAGGAAAAAGTCGTTTTACCTTAAACCTTGATGCGTTCGTAAAAAGTCCGTTTTGCCCTCTCCTTGTCATTCCCGCGCACGCGGGAATCCAGGTATTCTAAGATGTTATGGACTCCCGCATTCGCGGGAGTGACAGGTTTCTGACTTTTTGCGAGTTCATCAACCTTGAGCCCAAAGCCTTCACTGTAATCGATTTAAGCGCGAGCATTTTCTCTTCTTCGCTCCGAAACGACCATTTCCAGACACAACAGGACAAACCCCAGTGCCAGAAAGATCTGAAACTTCTCCTCAAAGCGTTTGATGGTCTCCGATTCCAAGGCCTTTTTGTCGGCTCCCGCAATGAGCTGCGTATAGACCTCGCCGAGATCAATGGTGCCGGTGGCCACGTTAAGATATTTCCCGCCGGGGGTGGCGTTCACCATCTTTCGAAGGGTGTCCGCATCGAGCTTCGACCAGACCTCTTGTCCCTTGTATTTCAAAAAGGTCTTTTGTCCGTCTTCGTTTGTCACAGGGATGCGTTTGCCTTCGTTCTCATCGCCGATGCCTATGGCGATCAGCCTGATTCCCTTCTCTCCCACCATCTTCGCCGCTTCAACTGGGAAGGAATCATGATCCTCCCCGTCTGTGATCAGGATGATGTCTTTGTATTCCTTGGCCTGATCATCAAACACATCGGTCATCACCTTACGAAGGGCATCCCCGATCATGGTGCCGCCCCGGGCAATGCTGTTTGTAGAGATCCCGTCAAGCATCATCCGGAAAAAACCGTAGTCCAGGGTCAAAGGGCATTTTACAGCAGCGGTGCCGGCAAAGGCAACCAGCCCGACTCGGTCTCCCTGAAGCTGATCCACACAATCGGCGATGGCCAGTTTGGCCCTTTCAAGGCGGTTGGGCACCAGGTCTTCTGCCAGCATGCTCCTTGAGATATCCAACAAAAAGACCACATCACGGCCCCGTCTCTCTACGGTCTCGGGTTTGGGATTCCATGAAGGCCGCGTCATGGAAAAGGCCATAAACATCACAGCCATCAAGAGCAGGATAGCCTTGAAGATCCGCCTTCCATGGTCCGCAGAGATATGAATCCGATCCAGGAGGCCCGCGTCAATGAACATCTCAAGGTCCTTTCGCCGTTTTTGCCACACATAGACCAACACGGCACATAGAAACGGGATGGTCCACAGGAGATGAAGCATGTCGATGTTCTGGAGTCTGATCCCGCTCATGGTATCCTCCTAAACAGGGTACTTCTAAGAAGGATTTCACAGAAAATCAACACAAACCCAGCCAGGGCAAACCAAATAAAGCTCTCCTTATAATCCACAAAGCGAACCGATTCGATTTCGCTTTTTTCCATCTGATCAATCTCTTCATAGATATCCCGCAAAGAATCCGCGTCCTCTGCCTGGCGAAAAAAACCTCCGGTCTTCTCCGCAATGGCCTGTAAGGTCTTTGTATCCACCCTCTGTCTTGAAGGGATTTTGTACACGCCTAAAGGAGTCTGAATCGATGTCACGGCATCCCCTCCGCCAATGGCAATGGTGTAGACCTTGATCCCCCATTGGGAAGCCAGTTCCGCGGCTTGTAAGGGTGTTCGTTTCCCGAAGTTGTTCTCCCCGTCTGAGAGAAGGACGATGATTTTGCTCTTAATACTATACGCATCGGCCTTTTCCCTCTGCATTTTCAAGGACTCTTCCGCGGTCTTTAAGCGCGCGGCGGCTAGGGCCAGGGCATCGCCGATGGCAGTGCCGTCTTCTTCGCGAGTCTGGACGAGCTTGACACTCTTCAGAAAGGCCGGAAGGGCCCCATGGGCCAAAGTCAAAGGACAGACCGTATCGGGATACCTGGCAAAATGAATCATCCCGATCAGGTCATTGGGCCTGCCCGGCAGGCCGCGCTCTCCGCCCATGACAAATTCCTCAAACACCCTTTTGACGGCATCCAACCGGGTCATCTGCTCCCCTGCATACTCCAGCTCCGCAGCCATACTGCTGGATCGATCAACCACCATCTCAATGGCCACACCCTTACTGATCTCCTTGATCTCTTCCCGTCCTGTCTGGGGCCGGGCCAGGGCGATGATCAAGAGGACAAGCGCCAGGATACGCATAAAGGTGGGCAACCACAACACCTTTTGACGAAGGGATCTTCCTGCCTTTGTTGCGTGACCGACTGTGGAAAAACGGATAGCCCCCCCTTTGCCCTTGAGGGCGTTAAGTACTATCAAGAGCGGAATCAGCAACAATAGGAGAAACGCTGAAGGGGATGCAAAGTGTATATTCACTTATTCCTCTTCCTCTGTCCCTTTGATAAAGGCCTTACAACTGTCAAAGGTCTTCTGAATATCCTCTGCTCGCGGCTGATGCTCGGCAAACTTCACCAGATCGCAGTGATTTAGAAACGTCTTGAGCAGTGGTTTGTATGTTCCCGGAAACTCCCGCATAACCTCAAGGCCTGTGAGGAATTCCTCGGTGGTCTGTTCCGGGGCGCGAAGGCCGAACCGGTTCTCAATATAGTGGCGGATAACCCCTGAGAGACGCTGGTAAAAAACCTTGATCTCCCCCTTTTTGACCAAATCCTCCGCCACAAGCCTTCGTAGCGCCTCATATGCCAGTTCATGGGCCAGCACCCGTTGGCTCCAAACCTCTTCTACTTTTCTTCGTCTCCGAATAAGGATCACAACCACAGCAATTCCCGCGACAACAAG
>CAZCCX010000101.1:0-7753 GCA_964497115.1 uncultured Desulfobacteraceae bacterium | reverse complement strand
TCCATAATATGCAAAATTATGGTGCCGTTCCACGACCTCTGGACAGATGGTGGTGGAATTGAAAAGAGACCCCCATGCCCCCATGTGTCATAGAACCTGCTCAGAATTATGGAAGTTGTTTCTGGGACACAACACTCGATTACGTCCAGACTCCAGATAATGAACACGCTATTCAATCACATCAAAGCCAGGTCGGATGAAAACGCCCTCATTGAGCTGGAAGGCCAGATTGAGAGGCTGACCTATACCAATGAGGAGACGGGATACACGGTGGCCAAGATAAAGGTGTCTGGATATCTGGAACCGATTACGGCGGTGGGCAACCTTATCGCGCCGACACCGGGCGCGGTGTTGACCATGGAAGGGGCCTGGCTTGAACACCCCAAATTCGGAAGACAGTTCAAGGTTGTCCGCCATCGGATGAAGGTCCCTTCCTCTGTGGAGGGGATTAAGAAGTATCTGGGTTCCGGTCTTATTACAGGCATCGGGCCGGTTATGGCCTCTCGAATTGTAGAAAGGTTCGGAGAAGAGACCCTGGAGGTGATTGATCTTCGTACGGAAGAACTCGAAGAAGTAGAGGGGATTGGTCGGAAGCGAGTTCAGATGATCAAAAGGGCCTGGGATGAACAAGCGGATATTCGGGAGGTGATGATTTTTCTTCAAGGCCATGGTGTAAGTTCCGGATATGCCACAAAGATTTTCAAGAGATATGGGCACAACTCCATCTCCGTATTGACTGAAAACCCCTATACCCTTGCCACAGATGTCTATGGCATCGGGTTTCAGATGGCCGACCGGATCGCTGAAAAGCTCGGTTTTGAGAAGACGGCTCCTGTCCGAGCCGAGGCCGGAATTCTGTATCTTCTGGGACAGTTTTCAGAGGAGGGACATGTCTATTATCCCTATGAACTCCTTATAGAGAAGTGCAGAGAAGTCCTAGAGGTGGATCGAGAGATTATCGCCGAGGCCTTTGGCCGAATCGCCTTTGAAAAGAGGGTGTTGACCGAGGATATCAATCCGGATTTTGAGGAATTTCAAGCAAATCAGAAGTCGGTCTATTTGCCTCAGTTCCATAGGTCTGAAACGGGCATTGCCTACCTCCTGTCCGGTTTGTTCTCTTCGCTGAAAGCCATCCGTAAGATCGATGCGGATAAGGCCATTGAGTGGGTCCAAGGGCAAATCAGGCTTAAATTGGCTCCAAAACAGATTGACGCAGTGAAGAGAGCGATATCCGATAAGGTCATGGTGATTACCGGGGGCCCCGGCACGGGAAAGACCACCATTATCAACGCGGTCATCAAGATCTACAGGGCTGTGGGCGCCAGGATGCTCCTGGCGGCTCCCACAGGGCGGGCATCCAAACGGATGAGCGAGGCAACAGGTTATCCGGCAAAGACCATCCACAGAATGCTGGGTTATAGTTTTCAAAAAGGGGGTTTTCAGAAAAACCAGGCCCGCCCTCTGGAAGTGGACGTCCTCATCCTGGATGAGGTCTCTATGGTGGACACGATTCTTATGTACCACTTGCTTAAGGCGGTACCACCAGATTCCACCGTCATCATGGTGGGGGATGTGTATAATCTGACTTCTGTGGGTGCAGGCAGCGTTCTCAAAGACGTCATCAGATCTCAAGGGGTCCCTGTGGTGGAGTTAAAGGAGATCTTTCGACAAGCAGAGGAGAGCCTGATCATTGTTAACGCCCACAAGATTAACAACGGCCGGATCCCGGAACTCAAACCAGGCAAGGACAATCTTGAGGACTTCTATTTCATTGAACAAGATGATCCTGAACAGGTCCTCAAGACCATCATGGAACTGGTGTGTGAGCGCATTCCCCGGCGGTTCAACCTGGATCCCGTTGACGGCATTCAAGTCCTATCTCCCATGCATAAGGGCGTCGTTGGAACGGAAAGCCTGAATCGATCCCTTCAGGATGCGCTGAATCCGTCCAAGGTTCGTATGGTTAAAGGCGACAGGACCTTTCGCCTAAAAGACAAGGTTATGCAGATGAGGAATAACTATGAAAAAGAAGTGTTTAACGGGGATATTGGAAGGATCACTTCCATTGATCCGGAAAACCGGGAAGTGACGATTACCTTTGAAGGGACCCCGATCCCCTATGACTTTTTTGAGCTTGATGAAGTCGCCCTGGCCTATGCCATCTCCGTCCATAAATCCCAGGGCAGCGAGTATCCGGCCGTCGTGATTCCCATCTTGTCACAACACTACATCCTCCTTCAGAGGAATTTGATCTATACGGCCGTGACCCGGGGGAAGAGACTGGTGATTATGGTGGGAACCAAAAAGGCCCTCGCCATGGGAATCAAGAATGACAGAATTATGAGGAGGTATACGTATCTGTGTGAGAGACTCAAAGAGGCACTGAAAAGTACGTAAGCGTTCAGGTTCAAGGTTCAGCGTTCCGGGTTCGGATCTTGAGTCGAGCTCAAACCTATGAACGTTGAACCTTCGAACCCTAAACCAACTAGCCTTTTTCCCGCGCAATGGCACGATAGCCAATGTCCGTGCGATAGTAGACACCATCCCATTGAATTTTTTCCACCATATCATAGGCCTTTTTCTGAGCGTCCCTCACCGAGTCGCCCAAAGCAGTGACGCATAAGACCCGACCGCCACTGGTCACCACCTGGCCGTCCTGCATCTTTGTTCCTGCATGGAAGACCTTTAGGCCTTCCTGTTCTGTTTTCGGCAGTCCGGAAACCACATGGCCTTTGGTGTAGGATTCGGGGTATCCGCCTGCGGCCATGACCACACCTAGGGAAGCACGATCATCCCATTCGGCACTGATTTCATCAAGGCGTTGGTCCAGAGCCGCAAGGCAGAGTCGGGGGAAATCCGATTTGAGGCGCAGCAAAATGGGCTGCGTCTCAGGATCGCCGAAACGGCAGTTGTATTCCAACACTTTGGGTGTCCCGTCTTTATCAATCATCAAGCCCGCATAGAGAAATCCCATATAGGGGTGCCCCTCTTCCTCCATACCCCTGACGGTGGGCTCAATGACTTCTTTCATGGCCCGTGAATAGATTTCGGGTGTGACGACCGGTGCGGGGGAATAGGCTCCCATGCCGCCGGTATTGAGTCCGGTGTCTCCGTTGTTTACGGCTTTGTGATCCTGGGAGGTGGCCAAGGGGAGGATGTTTTTTTTATCGACCATGACGATAAAGCTGGCCTCTTCACCTCTGAGGAACTCTTCAATCACCACTTTCTTTCCGGCATCGCCAAAATCTTCTCCCGACAGCATGCCTTGAACAGCCTGAACCGCCTCTCCTTCGGTCTGGGCAAGGATCACACCTTTGCCTGCTGCCAACCCGTCCGCTTTGACCACAATGGGAGCGCCCTGTTTCTGAATATAGGCCTTCGCTGGTTCCAACTCGGTGAAGGTCTTATAGGCTGCGGTTGGAATCTGGTGACGGGCAAGGAAGTCCTTGGTGAATGCCTTGGACCCCTCTAATTGAGCGGCCCCTTTGGTAGGGCCAAAGCATCGCAACCCCTTTTCCGCAAAGCGATCTACAAGCCCATCCGTGAGCGGCGCTTCCGGCCCGACAATGGTGAGTTCAATCTTCTCTTTTTCTGCGAAATTTACGAGGGTATCTATGTCCGACACTCCAATGTCTATGTTCTCTACGCCCGGCTCCAAGTCCGTGCCTGCGTTGCCCGGTGCCACAAATACCTTTTCAACCAGATCCGATTTTACGGCCTTCCAGGCCAAGGCATGCTCTCTCCCGCCGCTACCGATAATGAGTACTTTCATGCTGGGCTCCTATTTAGCACCCGTCCAGAAATGGCTATTTTGTCCAATCTCTGCGTCATGCTCAGATTTCAATCCTCGAAATACTTCGAGGTATTCACCCCAAGGGCACTTACTGCGTGGCGCCTGTGGTTAAAATCATCGCATTCCCCCGCTCAAAGTCCGGGATCTTCGACTTGACCTTGAACAAAATATCTCATTTCTGGACGGGCACAAGTTAGTCTAGGGTAGCCTTCGGTTTGGCCGGATAACTACCCAAGTTTGAGATTTTCGGGAAAGTATTTTTTGGGATCTCCACTTCCTCCGATTGGGATCAGAGTATATGGAAGGGGCCATGAGGTGTCAAGGGATGAGAATGGCTACTGATTTTAATAAACAGGAGAGATATTTTCTTGCAGATTCCCTAGAAACTTGATAGCTTGCATCCTTTATAATTGCAGAAACAGGAAGGAATTACGGAGATGGAATACTACTTAACAGAGCTTAAATCTATGGAGTATGATCGCCCGGAAATCGATAAGGGGTACGCCAATCAGACCCTGCATATCAACATTTCCACCCCGGAGATTGCCATCAAACCGGTCACGGATCAGATGAAGGAGCTCTTCATCGGAGGGAAAGGATTCGATCTGTGGCTGCTTTGGCAGGCCGTGACACCCGAGACCCGATGGAATGACCCTGAAAACGCCATTTGCATTGCCTCCGGGCCCATGGGGGGAACCCCCGCCTATCCGGGATCGGGAAAGAGCATTGTTGCCTCCCTATCTCCGTTGACCGGGTCGGTGATGGATTCCAATGTGGGCGGCTATTTCGGCCCTTATCTCAAATTCTCGGGGTTTGACGCTCTTGAGATTCAAGGAAAGGCCTCCAAGGACGCGGTCCTTTTGGTGGACGGAAAGGATCAGAAGATTGCCGTGTACGAGGCTGAGGGGCTGCCTGAAGACGCCTATGCAGTCTCGTCGATTCTGACCGAGCATTTCGCAGACGGGTCTCCCCGGAACATTTCGGTGGTCAGTTCCGGTCAGGGCGCAAAAAATACATTGCTCGGGTGCCTGAATTTTACCTGGTATGATACCAAACGAAAACGTGCCAGGTTCAAGCAGGCAGGACGCGGCGGACTGGGGACGGTATTTGCCGATAAGAAGATCAAGGCTGTTGTGGCTCGGTGGGGCGCGGTCACCATGGATACCAACCATCCTGCGGACAAGGAAACCCTAAAGAAAGTGGCTAAGCTCTATTCAAATGAAATGAAGGCCCTGGATCCCAAACAGAATGACATGGCAAGAATCGGGACAACCCATCTGGTCCCTATTATGAACGATTTTGATCTCTTGCCGACCCATAACTTCAAGTTCGGCCGACACGACGCGGCCGGCCTTATCGGAAAAGAAGTATATGGAAAGATGTTTGATCCGGGCTTTGACGGGTGCTGGATGGGGTGTACGGTGGCCTGCTCCCATGGAATCAAGGATTTCATCCCCATGAGTGGCCCCTACAAAGGCAAAAGGGTCTATGTGGACGGACCCGAATATGAGACCATTGCCGGATGCGGCTCAAACCTCGGCATCTTTGACCCTTATGCCATTGCGGAGATGAACTTTTACTGTGACGCCTATGGAATGGACACCATATCCGTGGGCACCGGTATCGCCTTTGTCATGGAATGCTTTGAAATGGGGGTCATCAATACGACCCATACCAATGGACTGGACCTCACTTTCGGGAATAGGGACTCGGCTCTAGAGCTTATTCATCAAATGGCCGCTGGAGAAGGTTTTGGAAAGACCGTGGGGCAGGGCATTCGGATCATGAAAAAGGTCTTTGCCGAGGAATATGGAGCAGATCCTTCCATGATGCAGGATATCGGCATGGAATCCAAAGGATTGGAGTTTTCCGAATACATGACCAAGGAATCTCTTGCCCAGCAAGGGGGATACGGCATGGCCCTTAAAGGCCCGCAGCATGATGAGGCCTGGCTGATTTTTCTCGATATGGTCCATAATTTTATGCCCACATTTGAGCAGAAGGCCGAAGCCCTGCACTGGTTCCCTATGTTCCGGACATGGTTCGGGCTGTGCGGTCTATGCAAACTCCCCTGGAACGATGTTGTCCCGGAAGATAACAAGGACACCCTGGAGCCTGCAAAGGTCATGAAGCATGTGGAATGGTATGCCCAATACTTTACCACGGTGACCGGTCGGAAAGCGGAACCGGATGATCTCATTGCCATGAGCGAGACGGTTTATAACTTTCAGCGGATTTTCAGTCTTAGAATGGGTTTTGGGAAAAGAGAACATGACTCGATCCCCTATCGCGCTGTAGGGCCGGTGACTGAAGAGGAATATGAATCCCGACAGGAACGCTACGATGGTCAGTTAAAGGAAAAGCACGGCGTGGATATCGAGGAAAAATCCACAACAGAAAAAGTGGCCATTCTGAGGCGTCTGCGGGAAGAGCAGTATGAGGTATTGAAAGACGCGGTGTATGAGCGAAGGGGATGGACCCCGCAGGGCATCCCGACCCTTCAGACCGTTGAACGCCTGGGCATTGATATCCCTGAAGTCCTGGAAGTGCTCAAAGCCAACGGAGTGGATGCATGATTTTCTTGGACGGGAAGGAAATGCCATGGCATGACGGCATGACCGTGGCTGATCTTCTCAAACGAATCAAAGATTCTCACCCCTATGCCGTGGTGAGGGTCAATGACAGGGTTGTATCCCGGCCCAACTTTGATACGCATCAAATCCCGGATCAAGCGGAGATTCTCTTGATTCCAATGGTCGCTGGAGGATGAGAACGTCCAACATCGAACATCCAACGTCGAAGGTCGAATCGAAAGAGATGGAAAAACAGGCATATGACTTGGAGGAAAGGCTCCTTAAGTATTCGGTTAGAATTATTAAGATTGTTGAACAACTGCCAAATACCGAAGCAGGCAAACATGTCGCCGGGCAATTGCTAAGATCGGGTACATCACCTTATCCAAACCATGGTGAAGCCCAGGCAGCAGAGTCCCAAAGAGACTTCATTCATAAGCTTCGTATCTCATTAAAGGAACTTAGGGAGGCGCAGAGATGGTTGAAACTCATTCAGAGTGTCCCTCTTATTGAAAAACCTGAACGGTTAAATGATATCTTACAGGAGACAGAAGAATTGATTAAGATATTTGTTTCGAGCATCAAAACGGCTCAAAAGAAGAAGTAGTCGTTGGTTGCTGTCATTTCGTTCGACGTTGGACGTTCATCAGTCTCTCGTCAAGGTTACTTCGCTCTCGCGCATGACCTCCCTGAATTCCGTGGCATCCCCAATCACCCTGCCGATGACGTTCACCGCGCCGGCCGGGACAATCCTGCCGGGTTCACTCATGGGCGTTTGTCCAAAGAAGATGCAGAAGGCGTTCCCTGAGGGCCAATAGCCCAGGTCTCCCATGTCCACCTCTTCTTGGGCCGTCTCATCCAGGTCGGCATCCACCGGGATCGTGAAATAGATCTCATCCCCCCAAGTATTGAAGGAGGCCGTAATGGGCAGAGCCTCCGCCACTTTCTTGGCCGTAGGAGAGTCGTTCAGTTCCGCTTCAATGGTCAGAGTACTTATTTGTATTTTGATTTTCATGTGGGGATACCTCCAAAACTAGAGTTTGGAAAGATGCGGTGGCTGTTTGGCATGGTCAGAACCATGGAATGTCAGTTTCAATCGTAAAGATATTACGCTAGGAGGCTGTCCGAGAATAGCAATTTTTTCCAAAATTAAGGAATGCTCGGAAAAATTACCACAGGCATATAGTTTATATTCCGAGGATAATTTTGTCGGGCATGACAAAGAGTTTGGGGAAAAGGGCATTCTCGGACAGCCTCCTAGAAGAACATAGGCAATACCTTATTACTCATGAAATAGATTGACAAAAGGCTATTTTGCTAGTAATTTTATGCAAAGATAAAATAACTCGCGAGTAATTTAATGCTCAGGTAAATATGTCAGCAATCA
>CAZCCX010000100.1:0-7850 GCA_964497115.1 uncultured Desulfobacteraceae bacterium | reverse complement strand
CGGGATCTTCGACGGTCCCATAGGACCAGGTTTCTTGAATCGAGTGAAGCCGTGAATCCAACATCGACAACCAATACGGTCAACGCATCTCTTCTCCCCCAACCAAAGAAAAGAATGGCGACAAAGACATGCCTTGCTTGCGGAACCGCAGGTATCGATGCACGGAGACGTTATTGTTCCCGGGAGTGCCGACAAAAAATGATGTGGGTTCTTTCCCTTTCAAAAGGATTGCTCAAAGTCTTCAATGCCAGATATGCTGCCTTCTCTTTCACCAAAAATCATGTGATTCTTGATGTCCTCCCTGCCTGGGCAAAAGAAATCTCCAGGTTCACGAATAGAAGGATATCAGGGAGCAAGCCTGCTGAGGATCTGAAGAAACTTATTCTCGAATCCGGCGGCAAATGGTACAGCATTGTCGACAACAATTCCAAGAGTTATGCGTCGCTAAGCCTTCTCAACGAAAAACACTGCAAACAGGTGACCCTCAACGACATCAAACCGGACAAGACACTGCGCCCGAGGTTTTCCAAAAATGAAAAGGCATCCATGAAGGTCCTTCAGCTCAAAATGGAAGAACTGATCTCCGATGGAAAAGCGTCGAAAATAAAGACATCTTACAAGAAATTGGCAAAGATTTATCATCCTGACGTAGGCGGAGACGCGGAAAAATTTAAGAGACTGAATGAAGCACACCAGCAAATGCTGTTGTGGTCGGAGAACCCCCAGTTCACTTCAAGAAAGGCCCTTCTTGATTGCTGGTCATACGATGGATCCACCAATAAATGGTCCCCACCCCTGTAATTAGACACCAAAACGAGGATTTAGCCAGACGCTTATCCTTTGTATCTTTGGAAAATCTCGGTTTATCGAGGGTATCTTTTGCCTTTCGTCATTCGTCAAATTGAAAAGACTTGTTTGACAAAAACGGCTGCTACTATGTTTATTAAGGCCTCAAAGCAACAGAAAAGGTGATTTCCATGTTATCAGCAAAAAAGATACTTGAGCAACATGCAGTGACGGCCTCGGCCCCTTGCCGGATCGACTCCGGAGGGACGTGGGACATCAAAGCCTTGGCACTCCCTCTTGAACCGGCAAAGCCGGTCACTGTAAACATGGCCTTGAATCTGAGGACCTGGGTCTCCCTTTTCCCCCATAAGGACGGCTGGGTCAAAATCTCTTCTGAGGGGTTCCCTCACGGTGAAGAATACCCCCGTAAAAACCCTCCCTTTGACTCCAAGTTCGGTCTGTTTTTCGCCGCGGTTTCCCACTTCGATCTACACGGTCTCCGAATCTATATCAGATCTGATTCCCCTTTAGAGTCTGCCCTGGGCGGCTCCAGCACGGCCCTGATCGCCCTCTTGAAGGCCTTGTCCGAGGTGTCATCGATGTTGGGTCAAAAGAAGCGATCCAAAGGAGAAATCCTGCATCTCGGGTATCACCTGGAAGATGGTGTGGGCGGTGGGTACTGCGGGATTCAGGATCAGGCGGCAGCAGTCTATGGCGGCGTGAATCGATGGACCTGGTGTTATGGCAAAAAAAGCTCTTTCCTGAAAAGAAAACCCCTCCTGGATACCAGAGGCCAGAGAGAGTTGTCCAAGCGCATTCTCGTCGCCTTCAGCGGCAAAAGACATATTTCATCCCGCATAAATCGAGCCTGGGTCAACGACTTCCTTTCCGGCAAAACAAGAGCCTGCTGGATGGAGGTCAACGGTGTGGTTGGTTTGCTGGCTGAGGCTTTAGAAAAAGAGGCATGGGACGAAGTGGCAGGGCTTTTAAACGAGGAGATGGCCATTCGTCGGAAGATGACCCCTGACGCCTTGATACCCGTTACCGAAAAACTAATCGATCAGGCTGAAAAGATGGGATGTGGAGCCAGATTTGCGGGTGCAGGGGGAGGAGGCTCCCTCTGGGCCCTTGGTGAGAAGGACAGGATCAGGGACCTCAGAGGAATGTGGGACAAGACCTTGGCCCCCGTGGGAGACGGCAGGGTCCTGGAATGTGCCATTGACCCCCATGGAGTGAGATAAGAAAAACAAGGTTTTGGAGGGCTTCACCGGACCCCAAGAACCCTCGGTTATTCAGACTTCTTCGTCTTCCAGTATGGGTTCATCAGGTCTTCAAAGATAGATAAGGCTGCCTCAGAGCCCTGACCCGCGGCAATGACAATCTGTTTGTAACCCCCTTCCACATCGCCCGCACTGTAGATTCCGGGGATATTCGTCCTGTGCCGCTCGTCCCGATTGATGTACCGTTCCGGGCTCGTAAAGAACAAAAGCGGGATCTCATGGGGCATCTTCTTGAAAACTTCAACAAGTTGAGCCTGCTTATCCTGTTCGGTGATTTTATTCACGGATTCATGTTCCGGCATGTTTATCTCCTCCTGCGGAAATGAATCCCTATGTGAAATGTCCATGATTCATTCGTCCAGGACAAAACCTCTTTTCTTTGGATCTCATTTTGGGTTATCCCGCGACAGCCGGGGTGTGCTGCAAGTGAACCGCGGAAAGCCGTGTGAAAGTATTCTGGTGATAGAAAAATGGCGGGCAGGTCCTCCGAACACACTGCCATTGGATCTAGGCTCTGCCCACCTCGACCAATGTCTCCATGAAGACCCTATAAAATCTCTCATGGTCTGAAACAGCCCCTTTCAACATAGCGGAGAACTTGTCCGTGTCCTTCGGATTTATGACCGCATTAGCGCTCATGGCGAAGGCCATGAGGTTGTCCATGCTCTTGAATCGCTCCCCCATAAGGGCAACAAAGATCTTTCGGCGGTCCGCAATGGAAATGTGGTTAAGATAGTTGAGGATGGGGCTGTTATCCAGGTCTTGCCCGTCGAATCCGTCAGAGACGATGACCAATTCGAAAAGATGAAAACGCATCTTGCCAACCGCGTCTCGGGTATTGGGGGCTGAGACACAATGATAGCCCAGTTGCTCTATTTCAGATCTGATTTTTCCGGAAGACTCGGGATCGGGGTCTAGAACAAGGGCCAATTTGGCCCCTTTTTCATAAGCACCAAGGGCCTCATCCTCGCTGTAATCCCCGTAACTATAACCGCTTTCTTTCGACTCCCGACCCGATTTTGCTTGTTCGGGGCTGACGCGGCGTTTTCCCGTATCAATGGAGATCTTGCTCTTACACTTCGGGCAACTGATTCTGACGACTTGACCCTCGGGAATCTTCTCGTCGGGAATATTTAGTGTGGCCTCACAGTGCTCACAGGTGATTTCCATACATGGTCTCCCTGAAATACATCCTTACGGTTCGAGTTTTTTTGCGTATTCCTGATCTAAGGTAAGGTCTTCTATTGAGGTAGTCTTCTCTCCCTTCGAGGCCTTGATACTATCGATGGCCCTCCCCACAACAGCCTTTTGGGATGCGTAGCTCATGGCCGTCTCCTCACTGATAAGACCCTCCACATAAAGATCCGTAATGCACTCGTCAAATGTCATCATTCCAAAGGGTCGATTCCCTTGAATGATCTCATAAAAGGTCTTTCCTTCAGACTCCCCATGTAGGATGCTGTCCTTAACCCTGAGATTCGAACGCATAATCTCAAAGGCTGCCACTCGACCACCCCCCTCTTTGGGCAAAAGCCTCTGACAGCCGATCCAACGCAGGGAATCCGCAAGCCGGATTCGAATCTGCCTTTCTTCCTCCTGCTCAAACATGCCCACAATCCTATTTATGGTTTGGCCGGCATCTGTTGTGTGAAGGGTGGTCAGGACTAGATGGCCGGTCTCTGCTGCGGAAAGGCCGATCTCCACCGTCTCCCTGTCCCTCATCTCACCCACCAGAATCACCTTTGGGGCCTGTCTGAGGGCAGCCCTTAGACCGGAAGCATAAGCATCAAAGTCCCTCCCCATCTCCCGTTGGTTAAACGTGGCTTTCTTTTGGGAATGCACGTATTCCACTGGATCTTCCAGAGTGACCACATGAACCGATTTCTTCTCATTTATTTCATTCAAGACCGCCGCTAAGGAGGTCGTCTTACCCGTACCCGTCGCCCCGGTGATCAGGATAATGCCATTTCGCTCATCACCCATATCATAAAAAGCGGAGGGGAGTCTCATCTCCTCAATGGTAGGAACCCTTGTAACCAGTTGGCGCATCACTGTAGAAAAATAGCCCTTTTGAGAAAAAACATTCACCCTGAAACGAGCCTTCCCCGCCAACTGATAAGACAAGTCGCAAGATCCTTCGCTGAGGAGGATCTTCGTCAGCCGTCGGTCTCCGTTAATCAGGTTGAGGGCCATGATCTCCGTCTGAAAAGGCGTCAACTTCTCTATGGGTGGGGTCACCACAACCGGTTTCAATTCACCGGAAGACTCGACCTGAAAGGGTTTGTCCACGGTCATGTTGAGGTCCGACACGTTGTCGTAGGACTCAAGCATGGTGGTCAGGATATGATCGATTTGCTGTTGTCTCATACTCTAACACCCCTCTTCGTAGATTCCATACTGAACCTTCACCGCCTTTTATCTAGACCTCCGTAAAATCAGCTGGAGGTTTTTTCAAGAACGGCAGGAATTTGGCCTTGTCATTGGCCTTGGTATAAGCATCATCTGGGGTAATAATCTTCTTCTCAAGTAGGGCCATGATGGCATCGTCTAAGGTCTGCATGCCATATTTGTGCCCTGTCTGTATCGCTGAGGGGATCTGAAATGTTTTTCCCTCTCTTATAAGATTCCGGACGGCGGGAGTAGCGATCATGATCTCCACGGCAGCCACTCGCCCGCTTCTGTCACGCTTTCTGAAGAGAGTCTGCGCAATCACAGCCCGAATACCATCTGCAAGGGTGCTCTTCACCTGATTCTGCTGGGCCTGAGGAAAGACCTCAATGATTCGGTCCACGGTCTTTGCTGCACTGGTGGTATGAAGGGTGGCAAAAACGAGATGGCCTGTTGCTGAAGCCTCGATAGCCAAGGAGATGGTTTCCAGATCCCTCATCTCACCCACCAGGATAATGTCGGGGTCCTCCCTGAGGGCGCCCCTCAAAGCCGCAGAAAACGACTTTGTATGCATTCCGACCTCCCGGTGATTGATCACCGCCTTTTCGCTTTCATGAACAAACTCTATGGGGTCTTCCACGGTCAGAATGTGCTCTTTTCGGGTCTTGTTCGCCTCATGAATAATGGCGGCAAGGGTGGTCGATTTCCCACTTCCTGTGGGTCCTGTAACCAGAACCAGGCCCCGAGGTAAGGTCGCCAGCCTAGGGATCACCGGGGGGAGACCCAATTCTTTACACGTCATGATTTTTGAAGGGATCTCCCTGAAAACGGCACCAATCCCACACCTTTGCTGGAAAAAATTGGAGCGGTACCGGGCCAGACCCGGGATTTCATAGGCAAAATCCACATCCCCTGTTTCTTCGAATTCCTTTACCTTATGCTCAGGGGCTATTTCATACAGCATGGTTTTCAGTGTATCGTCCTCTAATATCTTATATTTTACCCTCTCCAACTCTCCACCGATTCGCAGCACGGGCTGTTGTCCAGAGACTAAATGGAGATCAGAGGCTCCCTGCTCGTTCATCAGTTTAAAAAAGGCATCGATTTGCGCCATACACTCCTCCCAATCATTCAATATGGAACCCCACAAGCAAACCGGAGGGACCTCTTACACACAATCGTCTTCGGCTGCAAGGAGGTTATTCACTCCACTTCAGGGTGACATCGCGCCATAGCCCATCACCTGTCCTCAACTCCGAACGGGGAACCGTTAGCGCATTCGTACACGCCTCCCGCTCTTTGAGAAGGAATCTCCACAAAGCTCCGATTCTATCCTCCGTAGTCTCGCTGGCGCGGAACGGAGGCGGACAGGCCCGTAGTCTTCTGCAAAGGCGGGTAACTGACCATATTATATACGAAAAGGTCCCTAATTCAAACCCCCAAACAAAACTCGGCATAATAGGACTCTCTTCCATCCCCCACCGGCAAGCCTCTTGTTCATTACCGCGTCACAGTTTCATGCCTTGATAATCGGTTGTTTCCATTGCTCCCGCTCCGAACTGTTTTGACATGAAGATCGCATCCTGCCCTGCCGGATAGAAATTCCTTTTCGTGCCCCGTGCCTGGTATCCGTTTTCTTTGAACAGCCTCAGTGCGACCATGTTGTCTATGGCAGTATGCAGGAACAACCCCTTCATATTCATCACTGCAGCCTTTTTTTCCATCTCCTTGAGAAGGATTTCGCCAATCCCCGTCCCCTGTCTTTCCGGGACAACGGCAATGGCCAATAATTCGGACATATGCGCCGGGTTCACTTCGAGAGGCAAGTTGCTCATCATGGCAAAAGCCACGGTTTTCTTGCGAATAGAGCCGATAAGACACAATGCGACACCCGACTCTAACCAGCTCGTCATAATCCTCTCGTATGGGCCGTATATATGGAAAACTTCTCCGCTCAGTTTGGCCATGAAATGGGCATCAGATGGTTCGGCCTGGCGGATCTTTAAGATGGTCTTATCGTCAGTCAATTTCTTCAGCAAAAGACTCCTTACCAATGGCTTGATCCTTGATCGAAGAAGAGACGATGGGCGTGTCGTCTTCGAGTACCTTAATTCTAGCTTAACATTTACGAACAAACCATAACACAAATTTGTCCGTCCCTCAGGAGCATAAGAATGTAACCATATGATATCATGAATGTTTATTTCCATAAAGACGGACTCAATGTCCCATGGATAATGATGCGTCTTTTTTCAATCAGCACACCTTTCACCCGCCTCAGCGGGTCTATGGCATCCTTCCCGCCTGTAAGGCATGGACTTAGGGTAAGAATTACGGTAATAAAAAAAGATTCTTACACTTGGGACTTTCTTGAGGCTCGTCCCGGGGAGCTTCAACCCTTGATTCTGAGATTTTGCTCCGAAGGAGTGGGACCGGGCTGAACCCGTGAGGGCGAATGCGAAGAAGCATTTGACCAAATACGTCACTATTTGTGCTTGAGCTAATCGTATAGTTTGATTAAGTAAGAGAGAAGCGCAATGATTCCGAAAAGGAGTTTTTGCGAGGTTGTCAATGACAAATAGCAAACCAAGACATTTTTTCTGAGGCATCAAAGTCATGTTATACAAAGAAGAGGCCCTTCACTATCACAAATCGCCTAATCCCGGTAAAATTGAGGTCATTCCCACCAAACCCTGTGATTCTCAATCCGATTTGAGTCTTGCTTATACACCGGGCGTCGCTGTTCCCTGCCTGGAAATCGAGGAGAATCCCGACCTTGTCTTTGATTATACTGATAAGGGAAACCTAGTCGGTGTGATCACAAACGGCAGCGCTGTTCTGGGTCTTGGAGATATCGGTCCTTTGGCCGCGAAACCCGTCATGGAAGGAAAGGCTGTTTTGTTCAAGCGCTTTGCCAACATCGACGTGTTTGACATTGAAATCAAGACATCCGATCCGGAAGAGTTTGTTCGGACCGTCAAGCTATTGGAACCCACATTTGGAGGCATCAATCTGGAAGACATCAAGGCCCCGGACTGTTTCTATATTGAAGAAGAACTGACCAAACAGATGTCGATTCCGGTCTTTCACGATGATCAGCACGGAACAGCCATTATCTCCGGCGCGGGATTGCTGAACTCCTGCGTACTGACCGAACGAAAACTGGAAGACATCAAAATGGTGATGAACGGGGCTGGTGCTGCTGCCCTGGCTTGCGCGAAGATATATGTCCAACTGGGCGTAAAGAAGGAAAACATCATCATTGTCGACTCCAAAGGTGTCATCTACAAAGGCCGCACCCAAGGCATGAACCCATACAAAGAAACTTTTGCCCTTGACACACCCATGAGGACCTTGGATGACGCTGTGGAAGGGGTGGACGTATTGGTGGGTTTA
>CAZCCX010000099.1:0-7884 GCA_964497115.1 uncultured Desulfobacteraceae bacterium | reverse complement strand
GCATTATTTCATTAGAGGGCAACCCGTTAATCTAAAAAGACAAGAGTGATTATCAAGTTAGCAGGCGCAAAACCTTGTATGAAGCCGTTTCAAGAGTCCAGACTATACAAAAATCTTTCTTGGCTGTCAAAGGGAAAGGCGCAAGAGAAAGGTGACCACAAGGAGAGACTTTAGGGGGTGGGGGTTTTTGGGCATGCCTTCTTTTTCTTGACTTCCAAAAAGCTCTTTGCTGGCAAATGCGCGCCCTGTAAGCCACCACAAGGCGCCTCATCTGCAAATCATCCGACCTATTTTCAGAAATCGTACGGTTTGACAGTCTTGCGCCCATTGGAATTGGCGCGTTCGGCGGCCTTCTTAATCGCCTCCTCGACCATTTCGTCTATGGCGTCGATGGCATCACCACTCATGCGCATGCCTTTCTCTTTGAGCAACTCGGCCAGTTTAGATCTGTATACGTAATTCTTTGCCATGATGATCTCCTCTCTACGAAAAAATGAATAATATCGTTACACTTGTTCACCTTTGCCCTGCAGTGGCTGTCGAGCATACTATAATAATATCTCGAAAATACTGTCTTTAGCGAAGATGGATTAGTGGTCCTGCAGGGTCTGGGTGTCCACTTATCAACTTTATGGACTTCACTGTCAAGAAAAATATCGGAGAGATGAAGAAGGCCCTCGACCGCAGCAACTAATCCTTTGAGGAGACCAAGAGTCTTCGACCTGGTTTAATCTCGCCGACGTCATCTGGAGATATATCGTTGAGACGGCACAGTTCATCCACCGAGAGACCGTATGTTTTGGCAATCCGGTAGAGCGTCTCACCAAGCCTTACATCGTGATAGCGCCCTTTGTTCTGGGTCACCGGGGTAGGCTGAACAGAATCCGGAACTCTCACCCCTGCAGCAGCTGAACTCACCTGGTTTTCCAGTTGATTGACCTGCAGGGAAAGTGCATTCAGCCGTTGTGTAAGGAAACCCTGCGGTTCCTGTCCTTTCGTCACAGACGCCTGGAGCTCCGGGATTTCCTTTTCAAGGTGACTCAACCTCCCCTCCAGCATATTGATCTTCAGCTTTAAGGTATTTAGCTCTACGTCTGTGCTCTTTTTATTGGAGTTGACCCACACCACAATGAAAATAACAGTCAGGATGAAAACCCCGGCACTCGCGACAATGATCGGCAGATGCAAAGACTTGGAACCATCTCGGCCCCTTCGGGATTTCAAACCCTCATCTGACCCTGGAGCTTCCAGCATATCTTCGGTTAGTTCCAAGGCAATCTGATCAGATTCTGTGGCTGAATTTCGGTTCATCGGCTGCTCCTTTCCATGAGCGAAATAATCCGGGGTGGCCTTACACTGGCTCGATATGGCTCTTCACTTTGCAGCAAATTGGGTTGCCCTATTCCCTAGAACATCCCACAGCCTTTTCAGGTATTCTCCGGCGGTTTGGCGCGCCTCAACTTACTGTAGAACTTCGCTATGACCTTGATGTACTTGCTCGTCAGTTTCACAAACTCGATCCCTACGCCCCTTTCCGTAATACGCTTGACCCGAGCTTTCACCAGCATGGCCTCATCCTCTGTGGGAAACTTCAATACTAGGTCGACTTCATCATCAGGTTTGAATTGAGAAGAAGTCTCAGTGTAAATGAAGGCTCCGGTCACGCTAAGGTCCGTAATCTCGTTTTCTCCTGAGCAGCCCCATACTTCCACCTCCAGGCGAGAGGGCGCCCTCGGTGCATCCCTTCGTTCCTTTTCTTTTGTCATGGCGTACGTCTTTCCCTCTTAACACGGAAAACCTTACATCCTCAAACCTATTCCCTGTCAGGGTATTTCATAACCTTCCTTCTTCTCCCATTTAGCCCACCCTTCACCCGCTTCAGCGAGACTACGGAGGCCGGGTTGGGAGATTGGAAATGATTCACAATCTTGCCCTGAAAAGCGTCAAGATTGTATTAAATAGGCACCACTCTGTCAATGCTTTTGCCCTTCTCTAAAGAATCCTGTATTAGGCTAAATAATGTCTCGTATCAATATTCGCAGCTTGAGTAAGAAATGAGGCATGGGCTGTTCCCTCAAGACGATATCTGAAAAAGAATTCCACTGGATCTCGCCGTGATCTGGACTTTGAGGGTTTACGCCCCAGAACTTATGGCAGAATGTATAGCGCGCTTAGAAGAAACGGCCTCTTAAACCCTCAAAGGTCAGATCACCGCCACTAGACCCTATAGATATCGTTTTGAGGGAATCGTCCGTGCCTCATTAAGTGGAAGGTTCAAAGGGAAAAGTAGAACTCTGCATAAAACCCTAAGTTAAAAACAACGTATCGAATGAGAATACTCACTCCTCCCTAAACCCCCAGAAAGGGTACTCCAAGACGTAATCGGCAACTTTCCCCGGGCTGTTTTCCCGGCTCGCCACCAGCCATAGGACACTTCTTTTCTCTTCCGAGGAGATGGGAGCCAACGGATCCCAGTGGGGTGTAAGGATCATGGCATTGTCCGCACTGTATTCAATGTCCCCCGACTCTTTGAAGGAGCCCAGACTCGGTTTCTCACTATAGCTCCCCCCTTCGCTCCGAGACAGCTCGGAGATCACAAAAAAGGAGACATTGTGTTCATCCCTGATGGCCTCCATGTGACGAAGCCATTCATCGATGCCGGCCCTGCGCTCCGAAAGGTTCTTAAAGGGGAGCTTATGAAGACTGTCCACCACGACAAGGGCATGATCGGTGCGGGTTTCATTCTGCAGAAATTCGATCTGCCTCCTCATGATATCCGGGCCTAGTTTTCTGTCGGTCACCACTCGAAAATAGGGGAGCATATCTCTAAGTTCCTGGTGCGCCGCATCCAGTCTCTCTGCTGACTCCCCCTTCAGGTCTCTCTGCCTGATCTCTTTTTCAGAAACCTTACTCAAACGACATAAGGTTCTTGCGTAAATTTTCTGGCGACCATTCTCGAAATCATAGTAAATGACAGGTATCTTCCGTCTGGCCATCTCTGTAGAAACTTGGATAAAAAAACAGGATTTCCCCGCCTTGGGCTGCCCACCCATGATGTTAATACCGCGAAGGCCACTGAGAGCTTCATCCATCTTATTGAATCCACAACTCAATCCAAGAAGGGCTTTCCCCTTTTCTCTCTCCATCGAATCTGTAAACCGATGATGTTCCTTCTCAGGGGAGGAGAACGGGGAAAAGGCCCTTGAGGTCTTTATCATAGAAGTCACGGCGGGCCTAAATCCTTCTCCCTTGTCTTTTGCCAAGTCACAGAGGGTGTAGCCTCGATCTAACTGTGACGGCCATTTCAAAATCCTGGATTTAAAGCCCAACCTGGTGGCCAAAGAGCGTGCAGCAAGGTGGGCCTCCGGAGTATGAGTCACCACAAGAAGGACATGCTTGACAAAGGCCAGCCTCTCCTGGCTGACCAACTCCAGGTCAGCCACCGATGGGAGACAAATGGCAGGAAAACCCAACTCCTTCAGGGTCAAAAGATTATTCTCTCCATCTGCGATAAAAAGGGCCCCGTCTTCGCATCTGTCGATCTCTTGCACATTGAATATTCGAAACTCTCCTGAAAAAAACGTCTCATCTCCGTGCCAGAAACTGTCGTCTTCCCTCTCAGGCAACACGCATCGCGCGGCATAGCAGTTCCCATCATCTAACACATAGGGATACACCAGATACCGGCCGTTGTATCCTATTTTCATTTCGTCAACCGCAGCCTTTGATACACCAAACACCTTGAAACGGGCATATTCTGCATCGCTCATAAGAGATCTAAACTTTCTGATTTCTAGATTAAGATTCTTGGTTGGGAGAATCGTCTGCTGCACATAAGGTTCTCGATCTGGATCGTATCCCGGAACATGCTGGGGCGCTATCCCCATCATCCTGGCAAAATAGGGATAGAACCCTCCCTGTACGCATCTGTTTAAGCATCTGAAGTAGCCCATGAAGAAACTACTCGGGTCAAGATAGGCGACCATCGCCCCGGAGGCTTTTGTTTCATCGGTTGAACAAAATGGGCACGGGGCCTTGAGCAGATTGCCCTCGACCTTTGCTCCGGGAAGATTCTTCAGATAGAAAGACTTAATCTCCTCAGCACGATCCATGTGTAGATCTCTCCTTTACGGATAGCTTGACCCCTCGACTGATCTCTCGATCTATTCTAGCATACGTCTTGAGATTAAACAAAGTCCCCCACTGAAGACGGGCATGCAGACAAGCTCACCCTTTTTGATACGGCCGTCCGAGACCTCCTCATCCAGGGCCTTATGGGCGGCCTCAAAAGCCAGATCAGAGGTGGTCACATCCGGACCAGCGATTCGCCTCTCCTTGATTCCCCTTCGTTTAACGATCCATTGATCCGTCGTATCAAGGCCCATTTCGTGAAGGTCTGAATTCATGAGTCTTGGGGGGGGACATAGGAGCCGGTCCCCAGGATGTGTATAGGTTCCATGTTTTGATCCCAGCACAAGTTCATTTGGCAGAAACGAAGGGCATTTCAGAAAGCTTGATATATCTACTAGTTGCGGAGTTTATTGTCAATCGACAAAATATGTTCTACAAAAAGAAAAGCTCTCGTAAAGGTTTATGATCAAAGGGGATGCACTGTCATTCGAACAAAGAAAGGAGAATACATATGAACCCAGAAACTGACCCCTTTATTTATCTGGATCACAATGCCACCACACCCATAGCCCCAGAAGCAGCTGAGGCCATGATGCCTATTCTGGAAAAGGAATTCGGCAATCCTTCCAGCCCCTATACCCTGGGAACAAGGGCCAGGGAAAGGCTTGAGAAATCTCGGGACCAGGTGGCCCAGCTTCTGGGCTGTGCAGCCCATGAGGTGATATTCACGTCAGGGGGAACAGAGTCTAATAATGCAGTCCTCAAGGGAATCATCGACTTTAAGCGCCCTGAAGATTTTCA
The DNA here is from genome assembly GCA_964497115.1 of uncultured Desulfobacteraceae bacterium. Classification (GTDB taxonomy): domain Bacteria; phylum Desulfobacterota; class DSM-4660; order Desulfatiglandales; family HGW-15; genus JAFGFY01. The sequence goes on along the minus strand of CAZCCX010000099.1, from coordinate 2,952 downwards.
TTTGATCACCTCCGCCATAGAGCATCCCGCCATTCTGAACCCTGCCCTGTTTCTGGAGGAACTGGGCGTTCAGGTCACAGTCCTTTCGGCGGACCGATTTGGTCGTGTGAACCCGGATGACGTTCCGCAGGCTATTAGGCCCAATACGTGCTTAATATCCGTCATGTTGGCCAACAATGAGACCGGGACCCTACAGCCTGTTCAGGAAATCTCCCAAATAGCGAGGGAACATGGCATTCCCCTTCACACGGATGCGGCCCAGGCGGTGGGCAAGATCCCTGTGCATGTCCATGAACTGGGGGTGGATTTCTTGAGTGTCGCGGGACACAAACTCTATGGACCCAAAGGCATAGGTGCCCTATTCATCAGGGAGGGCAGAGATTTGTGCCCCCTAATCCATGGGGCGGGGCAGGAAATGGGAAGGAGGCCGGGCACGGAAAATGTCATGCTTTCCGTAGGCCTTGGCATGGCCTGTCAGTTGGCAAGAGAACGGCTTAGAGAGGAAATGGAGCAAATGAGAGCCTTAAGGGGCCAATTAGAGAAACGGCTATTTGGTGAGCTAGATGGTCTTATTCTAAATGGGCATCCCACTGAAAGGCTCCCCAACACCCTCAACATTTCCGTTCCGGGTATTGAGGGGAAAAGGATCCTTGACGGATTGCCAACCGTTTTGGCATCCACAGGGGCTGCGTGCCATGATCGGTCCGTAACCCTTTCCCACGTGCTATCTGCTATGGGCGTAACACCTGAGGTGGGGATGGGGACCCTTAGACTGACTGTCGGGAGGAGCAATACCCATGAGCAGATTGAAGAGGCGGCCGATTTGATCATCAATCGAGTCAAGGAATTGAAAGAATAAAATTGATGCGCAATTCTATATAACGCTCCTCCTTCGGAGGGGCCCGGAAGGCGCTGGTTGTTTTCTCATGGCCATATCTCAAAAGAAATTCCACCGGGTTTCACCGCGGTCCAATATTTGGGGTTTACGCCTATGAACCCTTGGAACCTTTTGGAATCAGCTGTGAGTTCCACAAACCCCAAATATTGGATCGCTAGCTGCCAAGCCAATAGATATGGCCCTGAGAAAATGGCCAGCGCTGAATGTATCTCTTATTCCAGGCAAAGCCTGCCTCTCGAAGATGCCGCACACGTTGAGGAAGGCTTGCCGCGTCATCTTTGAATTTCGAAAAATTCGATTCGTCCGGTTAATGAGCACATAATTATTAAGAGACATGCCCGCACACCAGGAGAATGGGGATGAGGTCTTTTCGGAGTGACTGTCGGGAGGCCTACGTTATTTCAAACAGTTACGGAATGGGGGACCCCCTGGCTTCCCGCTTCGAAGAAGCGGGAAGAACAGCGGAGGGGGGAGGCATCACCCGTCCGTAACTGCTTAAAATGACCAGGCCGGGAGGCCCGGAATCGAAGAAAAGATTTCATCACCATTCCCTCGATGTTCAACTTAGGTGCGCCATCATATCATTATGTATTCATTAACCGGATGAGCCAGAAATTCTCAGCTCCTTTTCTTCTTCCGACCGGCCGTCCTCTTTCTGATCTCCCTCTCAAACCCTCTGTCCGTTGGACAATAGAAGGTTCGAGTCTTCATTTTCTCCGGCAGATATTCCTGTTCCACCCATCCACCCGGATAGTTGTGTGGATAGAGGTATTTTCGGCCATACCCCAGCCTCTTCATCAGCCTGGTAGGGGCGTTTCTGATGTGAAAGGGAACCCTTAGGGGGCCTGAGAGATCGATCTCCCTTTTCACGGCCTTTTCTGCCAAATAAAGGGCATTACTCTTTGGAGCAGATGCAAGATAGACTGCGGCTTCGGCCAGGGCCAGTTCTGCCTCAGGAGGCCCCACCTTTTCCCAGGCCTCAAAGGCGGCAAGGGTGACCCGGAGGGCGTCGGGGTCGGCCAGACCCACATCTTCGGAGGCAAAGCGAATCATCCTTCTCCCGATAAAGAGGGGATCTTCTCCGGCCACAAGCATTCTGTAGAGCCAGTAGACAGATGCCTGCTCGTCGCCCCCGCGCATACTCTTGTGGAATGCAGAGATCAGGTTGTAGTGCTCCTCCCCATCTTTGTCATAGGGGAGGGCCTTTTTGCTGAGAACCTTCTCTATGCTGCTCAAATCCAGGGTGTTCTCTCTGGCCCGGTCTGCCAGGACATAATCGACAGCCGCTTCCAGATTGTTAAGGGCCACTCGCGCATCCCCTGACGATAGATCAACAATATGGTCTAAAGCCTCCGATGAGATCTTCACTTCTAGGTCTCCCAGCCCCATCTTTTCATCTTTGATCGCACGATGAAGAAGGATCTTAAGGTCTTCCCCCTCCAATGGATGAAGGATCATGACTCTAGCCCTGGAGAGTAAAGGGGGTATAATCTCAAAAGAGGGGTTCTGTGTGGTGGCGCCTATCAGAATAATGAGCCCGCTTTCCACATGGGGCAAAAAAGCATCCTGCTGAGCCTTATTGAATCGGTGAATTTCATCCACAAAAAGGATAGTCGGGGTTCCATAGACCTGGCGGGTCTTCTTCGCCATCTCTACAACCTGCCGGAGGTCCTTGACGCCGGAGGTCACGGCAGAAAAGGCATGAAACGGATTCCGTGAATAATCTGAAATGAGTTTGGCCAGTGTGGTCTTGCCGCAACCAGGGGGCCCCCAAAAAATAACAGAGAAGACATGACCCGACTCCAGTGCCCTTTTTAAAGCAGACCGGGGGCCAAGCAGATGATCTTGCCCCACCAGGTCCTCAATTTTTTTGGGTCTCATCCTGTCGGCGAGGGGTGCTTTAAAGGAATCCATTTCTTTGCCCGATAATTAGAACTAGTGTCGTGTCGTAGAAGTAACTCGAATAAAAAAATACCTATTGCAGATTCAAAAGGGGCACGGGGGTCTCTTTTCAGTTCCGCCACCCAAAAGACGCCCGAGCCTGTAACCGCCCC
>CAZCCX010000098.1:7031-7891 GCA_964497115.1 uncultured Desulfobacteraceae bacterium | reverse complement strand
ACCCTGAACCTTTGAACCCATAAGCCTTTAGGCTTAGAATACCCTACTTACCAGAAGCCGCGCCTCCTTTCGCAAATTCGAGTTTCCCCTCTCCAGGAGGCATGGAGGGATCACCCTGAATCACAATATCCACTCCGTATCGATCTTCAAGGTCTGTCAATTCCTTCCTTTTTCGATTCTGCAGATAATTCGCGACATCTACGGAAAGGGTCCCGTTTACTTGCGTCACACCTCCTTTCACGAGTCCCACCCAGATACGGCGCACATGAGATACCGCGGCCGATTCCACGGACATGACCGTCCCCCGCCCCTGACAGTAATGACACGTCTGATAGCTCCTTGATTCAATGGAAGGGCTCAATCTCTCTCTGGACAGTTCAAGGAGACCGAATTTTGATATGTGTGACGTGTCGGTCTTGGCACGGTCCTTCTTGAGTTCTTCACGAATAGCCCTCTCCACTTCCCTGTTATGTTTTCGGTCTTTCATATCAATGAAATCAATGACCACCAGTCCCCCCATATCCCTCAAGCGGAGCTGTCGCGCGATCTCTCTGGCCGCTTCGAGATTGGTCTCATAGGCCATGGTCTCAATATTCTTTCCGATCTTTCCCCGCCCGGAATTGACATCAATAGAGATCAATGCCTCTGTGGCATCGAGGACAATGGAGCCGCCTGATTTCAAATAGACTTGGTTGCGATAGATACTCTCTATCTCTTTCTCAATATTATACTGGTCAAAAATAGGACGTTTCTTCTCGTAAAGTTTCACCCTCCTTTGATGTCTGGGAGAAATAATCTTCATATACTCCTTAGCCTGATTAAAGGTGTCCTTGTCATCCACAAGGATCTCGGAGACATCG
>CAZCCX010000098.1:3228-7021 GCA_964497115.1 uncultured Desulfobacteraceae bacterium | reverse complement strand
TTAAAATAATCCCTTAGGGTTCGAAGGCAGATATCCTGCTCTTTATAGAGGAGAGAAAAAGAGGGGGCTCTTTTCACCCTCCTTCTGATATCGCCCCACATCCTCAAAAGACGATTCAAATCCCTGGAGAGCTCTCTCTTGTTCTGTCCCACAGCCACAGTCCTTACGATATACCCGATCTCTTCCGGGAGTGTCAGCTTTCCCATGACGGTCTTCAGTCTCTGCCTTTCTTCTTCGTCCTCTATCTTCCTGGATACCCCGTTTGTGGTACGGCCCGGAGTGAGAACAAGATATCGCCCGGCAAAAGAGACATAGGTGGTCAAATGGGCCCCTTTACGTCCCGGCATCTCTTTTGACACCTGGACAAGGAGTTCCTGCCCTTTCTTAATGATCTTTTCAAAAGGCGGCACATCTTTCTCACGAACGTTCAGACCCTCTGTTCGATGGTATTCAGAGTGGATTTCATCCCCAGGCAGAAAGCCGTTTCTTTCTGATCCATAATTCACAAAACAGGCATGGAGTCTCTTGTCTACCCCTACCACAACACCTTTATAAATGTTTCCCTTCTTTTGTTCGACTGTGGAGGTCTCGATATGAAAGCCATCCAGCTCGCCGTCCTTGATAAAAGCGACTCTGTACTCCTCCGGGTCCGTAGCATTGATGAGCATTTTTGTTGTCATTGTTTTTCTAGATCTACCCTTCCGTTACGTTCGAAATATTGTTTTGCCTGATACATAAAGGTCCGTATAGCCGCCTCCCTGCCGGGCTGAAAGGTGCCGTCATAGGGGGTGTCCAAATATGGGACCTTCATGCGGCTCATGATAGGACGGACGATGGCCGAAGTGATGGTACTCGGCATACAGGTGAAAGGATAGACATTGACGACGCCGTTATATCCTTCTTTCACATACGCCATGATACCCGGTATGCTTAAACAGGTTTCTGTGCCCAGTTCAAAGGAGTAAAGGTCCTCCTCCTCGAGGATCTTCTCCAAGCGGCCGATTCTATGGTCACCGGCAAGGGGCATGATCTTTTTTGCCCGGTCATAGACCTGATCCTGTTTTCTCTGTTGATACCACAATTCCGCACCGTGTTTGATCATCTCTTTAAGGTACGTTTTGGTCCTGGCAAAATGAAATTGCTTCAGGCTAAGTGTCAGTCCCCTTTTTGCCTCCCTTACCCTATCATAAGTTGTATAATTGAACCACTCGGCGATAGAGGCATTGACCACCTCACCCCCATATTTTTCCAGCAGACGAATGACGTCCTGGTTTGATTGAAAATGACTTCTCAAGTAGATCTCACCCACAATACCGATCAGGGGCTTGGGGGGGATACTCGGATCAATGATGGATTTTCCTTCTTCAATGATTTCCTCCAGATGATCAAGGATTCGATTAAAGTCTTTTTTTGCCCCATATCTCTCAAAGCTGGTGGCCATGTCGTGCATGGACCGTTCCGTAAAGTCATCCGTGATCCCCTCTTCTTTTTCGTAGGGCCGTACTCTCCACAAGAGTCTGTCCAAGACGTCTCCCACAACAATTGCGAAGTAGCAAACCATTCGCAAATCTGTCTCTTGCGCCTTTCCAACCATTCCATCCAAGGCATAGGCGTCGCGAGCATTGCTCGTACCGATCTTCACATCTTTGAAATCCGGAAAGGAATCTAAGATGATCCTCTGGTATTTGTTATACATCCCGAAACGGCACGGCCCCTCGGCAGTGGGCATGAAAACCACGTAGTCCTCAGGATGAAAATCTTCGCCAAGGTTCTCCTTTTCGTCTCTCAAAGCATAGAGAATATCTCCCGTGGTGACCTGACAGGGATAACACTCCTTACCTGAAGTGAATTTTTTACCAAGATCCATCCCCTTATACGTATCCATGACCCGAGTGTTGACACCAAAGCTTCTGAAGGCTCCGGCAATGAGATGGTTCCCCCTTCTGGTCATCTCGGGCAGAAGAAGGATCTTGTCCCGAACGCTGAATCGTCCCACGCCGGCAGAAAGTGTGCTGAACACTTGGGTGTTTTCTTTCACACCCATATTCATTGCAGGATCCATAAGAACTCCCTCACTGAGAACTTGGCTCGCTCCGCTCCGCAGATGGAATAATGGAAGGCCTGTCCTTCGCAGTCCCGCTGAAGCAGGACGGGCGGTGGTGTGGAATGCAGGATTTCCGCGACACTAGTTAGACACCGTCAAATCCATGGAACATTCCCTTTCCAACTTCTGCATCGTATTCTCTATAACATTCTTGTAGGCTTCGAGCCTTGTCATGACACCAGCCACAGCACTGTGTTCATCAAGTTCTAAGATGAGATAAGGTTTATTTTCCATGATATGTCTGTAAAAATGTTCGATAAAGGAGTCGGCACCGCAGCTGAAATTGGTGATATGTAGGCCAAAAGCATAAGGATGATCCTTTGTAAACCTTGCCGCCCTTAAAACTTGGGCACCCAGCCCCCAATACATGGTCGGAAAGTCGGAGAAATCCACCGCTCCGACATCTATGAAATCCATGGGTAGGCCTTCCACACCAATCTTGGACATATTCTGACCCAGCCTGAGATTCAATCTTTGATCATAAAGGTTATAGGGCCTCCCCGTCACCACCACCAGGGGTTTGTCCGGTGGGTGTGTCGTAAGAATTTCCTTTCCTCTTCCATACATCGCTCGAACAAACCCATCCTGCCTCTCCAGTCCATATTCCAAGGCTCCCTTGATTTCGGATCTACTCTTACCCAACTTTTTCGAGAGATGCTCACTCAACTCCACAGCCAGGGTGGAAGGGTCATATTTCAGGTGTATGATGGGACTCAAAACAGCCCCCTTATCCAGTTCAAGGGCCATGCGAAGCATGTACGGGTTGGCCGAAACAAGAGGGCAATAGAAACCCTTATCAGATTCCTCGGGTGTTTGCATATTGATCATGCTGGGCAGGAAAAGATACCTGGTTTTTCCCACAAGCGCCTTCACGTGACCATGGGAGACTTTGATGGGAAAACAAGTCTCTGAGATCATGGTCTCAATCCCGGCACTGGCTATCCGGCTGTTTGTGGGCGGCGTAAAGACCACCCTGTATCCAAGCCTGTCGAAGAAATGAACCCACAAGACACCGGTCTGAAGCGCGTAGAGGCTTCGCTGAATGCCGATGGTCGGTCGTCCGTCTACCTCCATCACGGGTTCTTCTTTTAGTTCTTCGTATGCACCGGCCAAATGGGACTCCCATATCTTTTCCCTCAACAGAAAGTAGTCCTCACTTTTCTCTCCTTTGGCCCTGAGAACTTCGTACCGACCACACTCCCCTCCCCAGATGCTTTTTCGGCCATCGAATTCATATATCTTGAGCTTACATTGATTGTGGCAATTTGGGTCCGCACGGCAAACCTTCTCGACATAATCCATCCGATCGTTTATGGCACTGTTCAACCCTCTGAATCTGCTTGTGGGTGTGTTTTCTGCAATGAGCTTTTCCCGAAGGCTGATAGCAGCCCCAAAGGCACCGAGCACTTCTCTGTGTCTGGGAACCACGAGGCCGGCCCCCAGGACATTCTCAAAGGCTGCCACCACTCCTTTATTCAAAGAGGGACCGCCCAAAAACATCACCCTCTCACCGATCTTCCTCTTCCCGACAACCCGGTTTAGATAGTTGTAGACGACGGCATAGCATAAACCTGCGATGAGGTCGTCCCTGGGGATTCCTTTTTGAAGATAGGAGACGAGGTCCGACTCCATGAACACGGTGCATCTTTCGGCAAGCTTCACCGGGGTATTTGAAGACATGGCTATCGC
>CAZCCX010000098.1:0-3218 GCA_964497115.1 uncultured Desulfobacteraceae bacterium | reverse complement strand
GCTTCAAACTCGCTTACAATGTTGATACCATACTTGTTTGCAAGTTCATGTAAAAAACTGCCCGTACCCGCAGCGCATACTTTATTCATGTCAAAATCAAGGGGATAGGTGTTGACTAAGTGGATATATTTTGAGTCCTGCCCTCCGATCTCGAATATGGTATCCACGGTAGGGTCTATCTCCACTGCGCCTCTGGCATGGGCTGTGATCTCGTCGATAATGAGGTCTGCATTGAGAAAATCTCCCACCACATTCCTTCCGGAACCTGTGGTAGCCGCCCCCATAATTTCGATTTTGTCTCCCATTTCATCGCGGATGGCCTTCAGAAGCCCCTGGGTGACCTCGATAGGTTTTCCTTTGGTGTGCACGTAGCTCTTATGGATGATTTCAAGATTTTCATTGATCAAGGCGTATTTGGTGGTAGTCGATCCCACATCAATCCCAAGATAGACTTTCTCTTTCTTGGGGAAAAACCTCTTTCTCACTTTATTGTCTTCGGGAAATTCGGTTCGCTTCAGCTCCAGCTTTGGGGCCGTAGAGAAATCAGGGATGCATCTGTTTTCCGTCCCCTTCATCTCCTGAAGGTCTATGCGGTTTTCTACACTCAAATCCATGGCCTGCAATGCCACGCCAAGGGCGCCCACCAAGGTATTATGTTCCGGCACAATCAGTTCAGGGAAATAGGCCTTAAAGGCACGCACCTGGAGTTGATTCATGGAAAGCCCGCCTATAAACAAAATGGGATCTTCCAAGACCCGATTGCAGACAATAGTGCTCATGTAGTTTCTGGCGTTTCCCACATGAAGCCCATAAATAATGTCCTCGATCCTTTCCCCTTTATTCTGCAGATGGATCATATCCGATTTGGTAAAGACCGTACATCGGCAGGCCACATTGGCCGGTTTTTCACTCGTAAGACCCAGCACGATAAAATCAGTCAATATCCTGTCGGTCTGGTCCTGGGAAATCTTCGTCTCTTTGGCGTAAAGAGAGGTGGCCAAACGCTGAGCTTGTTGGTCGATAAAAGATCCCGTGCCGGACGCACACGGGCCGTTGGTATTGAAGTGTTCCAGTTCCCAGTTGTTCCCTTCGTGGCTAAACTGATAAAGGGCGGTATCCTGCCCTCCCATACTGATGATCGTTCTTGCATCCGGTCTTATGAACAAAGCACCTATTCCTTCGCTGATGGTCTCGAATTCGTAAAAGCAACGGGCCTTCTCGGCAATCTTCCGTCCGTGATTTCCCGTAAATGCAATAGCCTTTATCTTATCTTGCCCAAATTTCCGATACACCCTCCCGAAAAGGTTCAGAACCTCTTCTTCCACTTTGCCCAAATGACGCCTGTAAGGCTCGGCATGAACTATCTCTCTGCCCTGGTTGATGACAACGCAGTTTAAGCTTACAGACCCTGCGTCAATGCCCACATAATAATGACCTGAGTTCCTGTCGATCTTCACTTCACCCATGGCTATCTTCCTCCAGCGAAAGAACAGGATGTCAATGAGATGATGTTAAGAAGACCAGTTCATTTCATGTAATAGACTTCGCTTTCATGTTCTTGTTGACGAAGAGCCCCTTTGACGACTAAACCTTTTATGAGGCTGTCCGCTTCCTCCAATGGAATATCACACACATTCGCCACATCCCTGGCCCTCACCGGTCTTCTTTTTGCCATCTCCAGGATCATGGCGTTTACGGTATCATCCTCCCCTCTTGTATGTTTCAAGGGGGTTTGGGCGATGATTTCCGCCTTTTCTCCAAATAGACTCTTTATCTCTTCTAGCCTTTCTATGTCAAGAGATATGGCCCTTGGGTCCGATGGCGGGCGGACCACAGTGTTCAACTGAATCTTGTCGGGAGAAACTTGGTCGATCATGCTTTTAAGCCCTTCCAACTCTTTTTCACTATCATTGAATCCGGCAAGAAGAACCACCTCCAGGAACAAATTCCCTTTATAGGTCCGGCGCAGAGACTTCAACCCTTCAACAATGGTGTTCAAATCCAGATCCGCATGGGGTTCATGAATCAATCTGAATGTCTCATCGAAAACCGTAGTCAAGGTCGGCATGATGATATCTGCCCCGGAAATACGGTGTCTGACGTCTTCTCGCCAGAAGAGGGACCCATTGGTCAAGACCACCGTCTTGGTATCTGTCCTTTCTTTCACAAAGGAAATCACCCGATCTATGTCCGAAGAGAGGGTGGGTTCGCCGGATCCTGAAAAAGTAATAGCGTCCGGTCTGCAAATTTGAAGTTTCTTCTCCAACTCCTCGAAAATTTCCGTCACCGGAAAAAAGGACTCGATCTTCAAGCTCTGACGGTTCGTCCTCCCCACCTGACAGTACAAACAATTGTAGGTACAGGTTTTAAGGGGTACCAGATCAACACCGAGCGAAAGTCCCAATCGTCGCGACGGAACCGGACCAAAAATATGCGCCACAGAAAGTAGCCTCCCTATAAAAGAAATGCCTAATAGGCACTTCAGTTTTCAATGTGCCTCGTCCCAGTTATCTCCTATCTTAATATCCACCGTAAGGGGCACATCAAGCGGATGGACCCCTTCCATCTCTTCCTCCACCATGGAGCGAACGAGATCCACTTCACTCTTCGGCACCTCAAAGAGGAGTTCATCATGGACTTGGAGGATCATCCTACTCCTGAGATTCTCCCGCTTCAGTCTGCTGTGGATATTGATCATCGCCTTTTTTATCAAATCTGCCGCCGTGCCCTGAATGGGGGTATTGATGGCCATACGCTCAGCCTCTGCGCGGATTCTCTGTTGCGCATGATGAATGTCAGGCAAATATCTCCTCCTGTTAAAAAGGGTGGTCACATACCCCTTCTCACGAGCCATGGTAATCATCTCTTCTCTGTATCGGGCCACCCCTTGGTATCTGTTATAGTAGGCATCAATATAATTCTTTGCCGCTTTACGGTCTATCCCCAATTCTTCACTTAATCTTTGGGAGCCCATCCCATAGATAATACCGAAATTAATGGCCTTGGCAACGCGTCTCATATCCGTAGTCACCAGGCCCTTTGCCACATCCATTATTTCCGAGGCCGTGGCGGCATGGATATCCTCATCTCTCTTGAATGCCTGCAAGAAGGACGAATCTCTTGAATAATGTGCAAAAACCCTTAGCTCCACCTGACTATAATCGGCCGATAGAAGATTATGGCCCTCTTCAGCCACAAAACCCTTTCGAATCTCCCTT
>CAZCCX010000097.1:2850-8058 GCA_964497115.1 uncultured Desulfobacteraceae bacterium | reverse complement strand
GCCTCAGTCGGCACTCCTCGGCGCCTTGCATCTAACACCTTGCTGGTGCCCAGGGTCTCCCAAAATCTACTATCATTACTGCATAAACGGGAATTTGATGGTGGATTTTGCCTAAACATTGGATTCTTCCAGGATGCCGTCTTCTTATTGAATTCAGAAATACGCCAGGGAGTTGGTTCCTTCCCCCGAGGCAAATCACTCAACTCAAAGAACGGGTGGAACCGGGCCCCACTCTTGAAGGGGACAGAGATGGCAGAGAGGTTTTCTGCGGCAGTATTCCTTTCCTGTTTTGACGATCAAGGCATGAAACTCATTAAAAAGGGACGGGTCATCCGGAAGATGGTCCATAAACAGGGACTGCAATTCATGATAGTCGGTTTGCTCGTCCGTCATGCCGTGGCGTCTCAAAATACGATGGGTATAGGCGTCGACAACGAACACGGGCCGTTGGGCCGCATAAAGAAGAATACTATCGGCGGTTTCGGGACCAATACCATTCACCGAAAGGAGTTCTTGCCTGAGAGTGTCAGTCTCTTCGTCGAGTAATCTGGAAAGATCTAAATGATACCGTTCCCTAAGAAGATCAATCAAGTTCTTCAGTCGTTTTGCCTTGATGTTAAAATAGCCTGCTGGCCGAATCAGTTGGGCCAGCTCTGAAACAGAAAGGGCGTTCAACTGGTGCGGAGACAGCAGTCCCTTTTCCTTTAGATTGAGAATGGCCTTTTCCACATTTTTCCAGTTGGTGTTTTGTGTCAAGACAGCGCCAACGATAACCTCCAATTCGGTTTCTCCCGGCCACCAATGTTGTGGGCCGAAGTGATTCAGGAGTTCCGTGAACATCCCCACCATTCTCTGAGCCGTAGAGTCGATCAAGTGTAGCTCCTTTTCTCAGTCTTAATTACCTTGACAGGATCAGCAAGATAACTTAAATTTACGCTCCATGTCAATGTAACTGTGCGGAGGTTGGGCATGTTTTAAGATCAGGCATGCTGGTGATTGACGTCCATGGGGCTCAAGAGAAGGGAAGGCATGTTTCTCTCGTCAGATCATAAACAGCGAATCTGTTCCTCTATATTGTAAAGATATGACATCAGAACAAAAACTCAAGAGGATCCGGAATATAGGCATCATTGCACATATTGATGCAGGAAAGACCACGATTACGGAGCGGATCCTGTACTATACGGGTCGGGTACACAAGATGGGAGAGGTCCATGATGGGGAGGCTACCATGGACTGGATGCTGGAGGAAAAGGAGAGGGGGATAACCATCACTTCAGCCGTAACTTCGTGTGACTGGAGCGGTCATACTATCAATATTATTGATACGCCCGGCCACGTGGACTTTACCATTGAAGTAGAACGGTCCCTAAGAGTCCTGGATGGGGCCATTGGCATCTTCTGCGCCGTGGGAGGTGTTGAGCCCCAGTCAGAGACGGTCTGGCGCCAAGCCGATAAACATAAGGTCCCCAAGATCGCCTTTATCAACAAAATGGATCGAATCGGCGCTGACTTCTTTCGAGCGGTTGATATGATCCAATCCCGTCTGGCCGCCACCCCCCTTATTCTGCAATTGCCGTGGGGTTCTGAAGAAAACTTCATGGGAGTGATAGATCTGTTAAAGATGAAGGCCATCGTGTGGGAGGAAGAGACCCTTGGGGCTGAGTATCAGGAAATGGACATCCCCCCCGAGCTTGCTGAAGATGCTTCAAAATATAGGGACATGTTTTTGGAAACCCTGTCAGAAAAAGACGATGTCATCATGGAAAAATACCTGGCTGAAGAAGAGATTGATGACAATGAACTGAAGCATGCCATTCGACGGGCCACTGTCAGCCTGGAAGTGGTGCCCATCTTCTGTGGAGCTGCTTTACGCAATAAGGGTATTCAACCTCTTTTGGAGGGGATTGTGGACTATCTGCCTTCCCCTCTTGACATCCCACCCATTGTCGGACATGTCCCCCAGACCGAGGAAGAGGCCGTCCGATCATCGGAAATCAGAGGACCTTTTTCCGCCCTGGCATTCAAGGTGATGATGGAGCAGGGCAGGAAGATGACCTACATCCGCATCTACTCCGGCTCTGTGAAGGCGGGGGATGCAGTCTATAATCCGGGAAAAAATGTGAAGGAGAAATTGGCCCGGCTCCTCAAGATGCATTCAAATAAGCGGGAGCGGATGGACCAGAGCTCAGCCGGTGACATTATCGCCGTCATGGGCCTAAAACAAGCAACCACGGGAGATACGTTGTGTAGCGAGGCTAATCCGATTCTGCTTGAGCCCATTCAGTTCAATGAACCTGTGATTTCCGTGGCGGTGGAGCCTAAGAGTGTGCAGAACCAGGATAAACTCATGGCGGCGCTCTCAAAACTGTCTGACGAAGACCCCACCTTCAAGTTCAAAGAAGATGAAGAAACCGGCCAAATCGTTGTTTCAGGGATGGGAGAGCTTCACCTGGAAGTCATCACCGGCCGGCTTGAGAGGGAGTTCTCCGTGGATACCAACCAGGGAAAGCCCCAAGTAGTCCACAGGGAAACCATCGTCAAGAAAATTCGGCATGAAGAGGTTTTCCAGAAGGATCTGGCCGGGCAACAACACTTTGCCGGTGTCAAGATAGAGGTTTCCCCTTTAGCCCGTGGGAAGGGAAACCAATTCGTGAATCGATGTGAAGCCCCCGACCTGACAGATGAATTCCTCAGCGCGATTAGGGAGGGCATTGAAGAGAACAGCAGCAGTGGTGTGGTGATGGGTTATCCTGTCACTGATGTGGAAACAACGCTCTTGGGTGTCCAGGTAAGAGAAAACCAGTCAGACGAGATGGCCTTCAGAATTGCGGCTGCTATGGCCTTTAGAAACGCCTGCGAACAGGCCGATCCCATCCTCCTGGAACCTATTATGAAGACGGAAGTCCTGGTACCGGAGGAGTTCGTGGGGGAGGTTGTTGGCGATCTCAATACCAGGCAGGGGAAGATAGCGCAGATTACCAGCAAGGGGACAGTCCAGGTTCTAACCGCCCGTGTTCCCCTCTCGAAAATGTTCGGATACTCCACTTCCCTCCGGTCTTTGTCCCAGGGACGAGGCACCTTTTCCATGCACTTTAGCGAATATGACAAGGTATAAGATCGCGTAGCGATTTCATTAAATGCGGCTTCGCCGCCGTGGGTGTCGCTATCGGCCAAAACCTGCACATCTACTGGTTAGTTTTCCCGCTGCGATAGATGAGGGACGGGATGCGACGACAGAGTTTCTCCAGAAGAGACACAATCCGCGACAATCAACGGGCAAGACTTAATCCTTGACAATATTGATCCCCATCTAGTATAAATATAGGGGTCATGTGATCGTTATTTGGTCCTTGAAAACGGGATTAACATATCGAATTCATTGAAAAAGGAGGTGGAATGTCGATGAGGAAAGGAATTTGGGGACTTGGCATTGCTGTTCTTGCCGGATGTGTACTTCTTGCCGGAGCTTCGTTTACAGTTGCACAAGGGCCTCCCGACGAAATTACGATTCAGAATGAGGGTTATAAGAAAGATACCAAGGGCTCGGTGACACTAAGCCACAAAAAACATGCCGAAGAATACGAAGTGGCTTGCACCGACTGTCACCACAAGTATGCGGATGGAGAAAACGTCTGGAAATCGGGTGATCCGGTCGAGAAATGCGCTAGTTGTCATAACCCCGTAAAGGAAGAGGCGGAAGGTCTTGACCTTAAGAAGGCCTTTCATGACAACTGCAAGAACTGCCACAAAGAGGCCGTGGCGAACGGAAATGCGAACGCGCCTGATAGGAAGTGCACGGCGTGCCATGCCAAGAAATAACAAAATCGCCTTGCGAGTTTATAAAACTTCTGCCCAAAGGCGGAATTAGACAAATTTAGGCCAAGTAGTTGAAAATAAGAAAGCCGCTCTCGAATAAAGCGGCTTTTTTTGTTGCGTTTGAGATTCGGTTCCTAGGTTTCCGTCACTGTGATAGCTTCCTCGTCGCAGACCTCCACGCAGCTTTCACAACCCAGACATTCCTCAGCGTTAACGGGTTCGGACTTGTCGTCCTGCATCTCGAAGACGTCTACGGGACAGACTTCAACACATTCCTCACACCCTTGACATTTTTCCTTGTCGACTTCTACCTGGTATCCCATTTGGTTTTCCTCCCCTAAACTTGGATTTGATGATTTATCAGTAAATTTATTGAGTTATCGTCGTTTGTTATCGGCTTTAGTTCCCCTGAAATTCAATGGTGGGGTATGTAACAGAGTGACATTGAGGTGTCAAGCCTTTTTTGTGAAATATTTCCCTACCAGATCTTTGCCTGCTACCTTACCCCCTCCACTTCCTCTTTGACCGAGATAGCGACCTTGAAAAGGATAGTCAGCACAAAGAGGCCAATGGCCCAGACCATCACGCTGATCATGAACTCCGTCAAGGTGGGCCAATAGTCGGTCACCCGTTCAAAGGTGTTGGGTGTAAATCCTCCGATGAGCAGACCCAGTCCCTTGTCTATCCATGTGGCAATGACAACGGCCACGCAACCCACCATCATGGTCCCCTCATTCTTGCGTGTGGTGGGATTGATCAAGAGAATCAGGGAGACCAACGCGAAAAACGCTGCAGTCCACATCCAGGGAACGAGCCGTCCATACCCCTCATATCCGGCAAAGAGAAATTGAAAATGGACCATATGACTAGGAATTTGACTGTAGAAGGCGGTAAAAACCTCGAGGAAAAAGAAAAAGACATTGAGGATCATGGCATAGGTGACAATGATGGCCAGTGTCCTCATCTGCTTTGTTCCCGGATCGAACCGGGTAAACTTTCTCACAATCATACAGAGAAGGATCAGAAGGGCCGGGCCGGAACAGAAGGCCGAGGCTAGAAAACGGGCCGCCAGAATGGCCGTCAGCCAGTAATGCCTTCCGGGCAGGCCTGAATATAGAAAGGCTGTCACCGTATGGATGCTGAATGCCCAGGGGATGGAGATGTAGATCAACGGCTTAACCCAGCCGGGGTAGTGAATGCCTTTACGCTCCGAACTGAGGACATTCCACCCAATAACGAGATTGAGCAACATATAGGTGCTCAGGACGAGAAAATCCCAGAACAGGATGGAATTGGGCCTCGGATACAACATGATATTCAAGCCCCTCATGGGCTTGCCCAGGTCTACGACAACGAACAGCATACACATGACCACAGCGGCAATGGCGA
>CAZCCX010000097.1:0-2840 GCA_964497115.1 uncultured Desulfobacteraceae bacterium | reverse complement strand
GAATGGTAATCCTGCCGAACGCCTTGTAGTCATGGAGATAAAAGGGCAGAACGACCATGACACCCGACGCGGCCACGCCCACCAGATAGGTCAGCTGGGCGATATAAAACCCCCACGACACATCCCTGCTCATGCCTGTCACTTTCAGGCCTTCAAAGTACTGGGTGAGATAGAAGAGAAATCCTATTCCTATCAGACCGAGTAAGATAACCACCCATCCCCAGTATATCCGACTCCCTTGTATCGCCTTCTCTAACATAACCACCTCATACGATGTAATAAATATTGGGCCCTGTCCCCAATTCAGGTTTGCGTATAATCGTGTAGTGTTCGTGGAGCAGTTCTCTGACCTCGGAATCCGGCGCGTCCAGGTCCCCAAACGTCAAGGCCCCTTTCTTGATTTCATTGGCGGCCTCAACGCAGGCCGGGTACTGTCCCTTGGCCAGTCTCTCTGCACAGAAATTGCATTTTTCCACAACCCCCACAGCTCTGGTGGGATATTCCGGGTTGGTCGGAAAGTCGGGGTTGAGCGTTTCATCTGCCTTTCGGGGATCTCCCCAGTTAAAACTCCTCACGCCGTAGGGGCACGCCGCCATGCAGAACCGGCAACCGATACACCGATGCTGGTCCATCATCACAATGCCGTCTTGCTCTCTCTTCCAAGTGGCCTTTGTAGGGCATACCCGGCAGCAAGGGGGATTGGTGCAGTGGTTGCAGAGCAACAGGAAGTCCCGGTGCTCGTATTCTTCTGCCGCGTAGTCATGGTGTTGGCCGGGAAAGGTGTGCTCATAGGCTTCTTTCCAGATCCACTTGATCTCATGTTTGGGGTTCTCAATCTTGGGCACATTGTGGGTGCGATGGCAGGCCTGGATACATTTGTCCATCACGTGTTCGTCCATTTTGGTCATGTCCACCACCATGCCCCATTTTGTCCCCGCGGTCAGGGGGGCCTCTTTAATGGAGGCCTCCACTTGCCCCGGGGCAAGCCATTTAAAGGACGTTTTACCCGCCAATCCTATCAGGGTTGAAAGTCCGGCTAGTCTTAAAAAGTCTCTTCTCTTGATGCCCATTACATGCTCTCCTCAGGTTCAATGTGGCATTCCCAACAAAAAGGGTCCACTCCCGCATAGTCATGGCACTGATCGCAGAACTTACTCTTGTTGGAATGGCATTCCATGCAGGTATTCTGAAGGCTAATATCGTATATCTTTCCCGTGCTGCTTTCGTATTGCCTGATTCCTTCGCGGACCACACTGTCTCTCCACTGATCAAGCAATTTCATGTGCTCGGTCTTTATGTATGACTTCGGCTCCACACACACCTTGGCCTCCTGTGCCTTGGCGGTGAGTTCAGGCTCGGGCGTCTTTGCAGCCCATTTTTCTGTATCAGGCCAGAAAGGGTACGCCAGCAGAACGACGCCTATTATGAGTCCAACCAAGATCTTCCATCCGTCATACATTCTATTCTTCCTCCTCTATCTCCATGCCGGGAAGGGGCTCATTACGCAGGTTGGTGGTCCTTTCCTTCTCCCCGTCCAGTATCAGGGCATTAGCCACCAGCTCGTGAACACCGGTCACATCCACTTCCGGGACCCAGTACTGCATCAGATCCGGGAAGACCGCCCTGTCAATAGCGCAAACACAGGCGAGCATGTTGACCCCGTGTCTTTCATGGACATGCTTTACAGCGTTTGCCCTGGGTAGGCCTCCCCTCATCCGGAGTTCCATGTCTTCCCCGGCGTTCAGGCCGGAGCCGGCGCCACAGCAGAAGGTCTGTTCTCTAATGGTGTTTTCCGGCATCTCGTAAAAGTTATTACATACATTCTCAATGATATACCGTGGTTCATCGAGAAGTCCCATGCCCCGTGCGGTGTTGCAGGAATCATGAAAGGTGACAACCAGGTTGTCGTTTCGGCTCGGGTCCAGTTTCAGTTTCCCGTGCTTGATGAGATCCGCCGTAAATTCCGTGATATGAACCATCTTTGTGGATTTTGCATTCTCGAATTTGGTCCCGGTGATTGGGGAGACGGGCTCTTCAAGGAAATCTGCGGGGCCGTTAAAGGTGTCCATATATTGGTTGATCACTCTCCACATATGGCCGCATTCTCCACCAAGGATCCATTTTACACCGAGGCGCTTGGCCTCTGCGTACATCTTGGAATTGAGTCTCTTGGCCATATCATGGGAGGTGAAAAAGCCGAAGTTTCCGCCTTCGGAGGCGTAGGTGCTCCAGGTGATATCGAGACCAAGGCTCTGCAGATAGTGAAAAAGGATCAGATACCCCATGCAGGTGTAGGTCCCCGGGTCCGCAAAAACATCTCCTGAAGGCGTGATAAAAAGGATCTCAGCACCCTTCCTGTTAAAACTGGGTTCCACCTTGACACCAGTGATCTCTTCTGTTTCGTCTACAAAGAAGTCCATCATATCCTTGTAGGCATGGGGCTGAATACCCAGGTGATTCCCTGTCCTATAGCAATTGGCCACAGGTCCGCCGATCCAGTCGATGTTCAATCCCAGAAGATTCAGCAATTCCCTGCCTATGATGGTGATCTCAGCCGTATCAATCCCGTAAGGGCAGAAGACCGAACAGCGCCGGCACTCCGTGCACTGAAAGAAATAGGACCACCACTCTTTGAGAACGTCGTATGTCAGCTCTCTGGCGCCGGCGAACCTCCCCATGATCTTCCCCGCCGTGGTAAACTCTTTTCTGTAGACCGAGCGAAGAAGTTCCGCCCTAAGGACCGGCATGTTCTTGGGATCGCCACTTCCGATGAAAAAATGGCATTTATCGGCACATGCCCCACATCGTACGCAGATGTCCATAAAGATCTTCAAGGATCT
>CAZCCX010000096.1:1429-8074 GCA_964497115.1 uncultured Desulfobacteraceae bacterium | reverse complement strand
TTGGTTTTCCTCGAGAAGCGGGGATTTGTGACCCATCATGTTCAATTGGGTTATCTTTAGGTTGATCCTTTTGCACAAGCGCGAAGCGTTATTGTACAACGAGACTCCGCCGGTTCATACAGATAAAGGTTTAGTCTTGACAAGATTGAGGGCATTGGATATTCCCTCAAAAAATCTTTAATTTCGGGATGAATAAGGATCAGCGGAAACTTGGATGTCTGTGATGATTGATGATTTAGACAAGAAAATTATTGGGCTTATTCAAGGGGACCTTCCTCTCGATTCACGGCCATTCGCCGTCATGGCCGAGCAAGTGGGAATAACTGAAAATGAATTCATGGAAAGGGTGAGGTCCCTGAAAAAAGAGGGCGTGATAAGGAGATTCGGAGCCACGCTGTACCATCAGGAAGCAGGGTTCGGAGCCAATGCCATGGTTGCCTGGTTGGTGCCGGATGAGAAAATCGATGAGGTGGGGAAAGTGATGGCTAATTTTCGGGAGGTGACCCATTGCTATCAAAGGAGGCCACAGAGGGATTGGAAGTACAATCTGTATACGATGGTCCATGGAGATAATGAAGATGCGTGCAATCAGATTGCTCAACATATCTCACAGAAGACAGGGATGAAGGAATATGCTCTGCTCTTCAGTCAAAAGGAGTTTAAGAAAACAAGCATGCAGTATTTCTAGCGTCCGTTGATTGTTGTAAGTTGTCCGTGGAAAAACTGAGAAAAGCTTTCGGATCAGTCATAAAACCATCTTGATGACTCAGAACCATTTCACTCGTAATTCCTTGAAATAAATGATACGACTGACCACTGACAACCGACTACGGACACGACTGGAGAACAGATATGGGAGAAAAATCAAAGGTTCTATTTGAGAAAGCAAGAAATCTGATTCCGGGAGGCGTGAATAGCCCTGTAAGAGCCGGGAAGGCGGTGGGTGTCGATCCCCCTTTCATTGCCAGGGCAGAAGGGTGCTATTTGTGGGATGCTGATGGGAATCAGTACATTGATCACGTCTGTTCATGGGGACCGATGATTTTGGGACACGGTTACCCGGAAGTGATCAAGGCCCTAGAGAAGAGGATATCGAAAGGAACCAGTTACGGCGCTCCCACTGAGCTTGAAGTGGAGATGGCTGAGACCATCACAAAGATGGTGCCGTCCATTGAAATGGTCAGGATGGTCAATTCAGGAACAGAGGCCACCATGAGCGCCATTCGTCTTGCGCGCGGATATACGGGTCGGGAAAAGATCATCAAATTTGAAGGGTGCTATCATGGCCATGCAGACAGCCTATTGGTGTCAGCCGGCTCAGGGGTGGCAACCCTCGGTATCCCGGATTGCCCGGGCGTGCCCGCTGCTCTGGCTGAACACACGATTTCCCTCCCCTTTAACGATCCGAATGCCGTGCTCCAGGCCTTTGAGACATTCGAAGGGGAGATCGCGGCTGTGATTGTTGAGCCGATTCCCGGGAATATGGGGGTTGTGACGCCCCAGAAGGAATTCTTGGCAGGGCTGAGAGAGATAACTTCCCAAAATGGGGCATTGCTCATCTTTGATGAAGTGATAAGCGGGTTCAGGGTTGCTCCGGGAGGAGCTCAAGAGATCTATGGGATCACGCCCGATGTCACTTGCCTGGGCAAGATTATCGGGGGTGGCTTGCCGGTTGGGGCCTATGGAGGAAGAGGGGATATTATGTGCAAGATGGCCCCGGAAGGGAATGTGTACCAGGCCGGGACCCTCTCAGGCAACCCTCTGGCCATGGCCGCAGGGCTAGCCACGTTGAGAGTTCTCCAAGCCTCGGATATTTATCAGGAATTGGAGATAAAAGGGGAAATGCTTTTTTCCGGCCTGGAGAATGAGGCCAAATCAGCCGGTCTTGACGTGGTGGTCAACCGTGTCGGCTCCATGGGTTCCCTGTTCTTCACGAAGGGACCGGTGACGGATTTCACCGCGGTTAAGGCATGTGATGTGGAGCGCTTTAAACGCTATTATGTAAGTATGCTAGGTCAGGGGATATACTTGGCGCCTTCCGCTTTTGAGACCTGTTTTGTCTCAAGCGCCCACCATGAGAAAGACATCCTGAAAACTGTTGAGTGTGCATCAAAAGCCTTTAAGACGCTCTGAGGTATGGAAATAACCATCTGAATTTGCTAGAGTTTTATGGGTATGCATTTTTGGATGTTATTTCAGAAATTCGGGTTTCTAGGCCTGCCCCTTCACGGGAATTCTGTTGACTTTGATGGAGAGGATGTGATAGACAGAATCCCGTTTGGAACAGACAAACGGGACCATCAATACTGGTTTCATTAATGGGCGAGGATCTCAAAAAGACAATCAGGGCTTTGGGTTTTCTCAGTACCGTGGGGATGTCCATGGTCTTTGCCATCGCCATCGGGGCGGGAATAGGCTACTATTTGGACAAATGGTTGGACACAAGTCCGTGGCTGCTTTTGGTCTTTTTTGGATTCGGTATGGTAGCGGCTTTTAGGAACCTCTATCGAATGCATAAGAAGAGTAAGACATATTTCGAGTGAAGAAGAGATGGACTGGGAAAAGACATATGGTGATCTGAGAGTGCTGAACTGGTTCAGCCTTCTTATCATGAGTCTGATCAGTGGTTTTTTCCTGAGCCGGTCTCTGACTCTGGGGGTCATCTTGGGGGGATTGATCGTTATAGCCAATTTCAGCGTCTTTCAACGCAGCATCCGCCGCGGTTTCTTATCTGATGGGACCGTGAGGACGACAAACTTTTTTGTCGTCATTAGGTTTTATCTACGACTCTTAGTGCTGGCGATCATAATCGCCTTGTTAGTCAAATGGAAGTGGGTCGATCCTGTGGGGTTGGCCCTCGGACTTTCAACAGTGGTGATCAGCATCGTCAGTTTTGGCATCAAGAGAGCTTTGAGATCAGTTATCGGGGAGGCGATTTAAGGATGGAGCACCATTTTTACTTTATAACCGAAATCCTTGCTGCCCTAGGGCTGGAACATTTTGCCCACGATTGGCAGCATGTGACCCATTCATGGTTTATCATGATCTTAATGATAATGGGGGCGACCTTTCTTGCCAGGGGAATCCAGATGCTCCCAAGGCAGGGACAGAATCTTTTGGAGATGACTATCGAGACCCTGGAAAATTTCATGGTGGATATTACAGGTCCGGAAGGGCGGGCCTTTTTCCCCTTTATCGCCACCATTTTTCTCTACATCTTTTTATGCAATCTGATAGGGCTTGTTCCCGGTTTCTTTTCTCCCACCGCTAATATCAATACGACCCTGTCCATGGCGCTGTGCACCTTTGTCCTGACTCATGCTATAGGGATCAAGTTTCACGGTGTGAAATATATCAAGCATTTTCTCGGACCGGTTTGGGTATTGGCCCCACTCATGCTGGTTATTGAAGGAATTGGGCATTTGGCACGGGTGATGTCCCTTAGCGTCCGGCTTTTTGGTAATATTTTTGGCAAAGAGAAGATTTTAGGCGTCCTTTTTGGCCTTTGGGGGCTTTATCTGGTGCCTCTGCCTATCCTGTTTTTGGGGATACTGGTTAGCTTAATACAGGCCGTTGTGTTTATGCTCCTTGCGATTGTGTATTTTACCGGTGCCATGGAAGAGGGCCACTAGGCGTCGAGATTTTTTGACGGCGAATATTGTAGTGATAGAGTAACGGGCTGAATGCCCATCTAATAGAAAAAGTTTTTGGAAGAAGGCAAACAAATGGAAGGAGGATGAAATGTTGAAGAAAGTTGTTATTAGCATTTTGGCATTGGCTCTGGTCCTTTGCATGGGCTCAGTCGCTCTAGCAGATGATGGGGCGGCAAAGGCTGCGAGCATGTGGATCTATTTTGGAATCGCCATGGCCTGTGGTCTTGGTATTGGGATCGCTGCCCTTGGGACCGGTCTTGGTATGGGTCATGCCATCAATGGGGCACTACAGGGGACGTCCAGGAATCCCGAAGCAGGTGGCAAAATTATGACCACCATGATTATCGGTCTGGCTCTGATTGAGTCCCTTTGTATCTATGCCCTGCTGATCTGTTTTCTCATGGTCTTCAAGCTTCCGGATCTGGAAGTGATTATGCAGCATCTGGGAGGCTAAGGTGTCATAAAAAGAAAGGGGCCGGAACTTATCGGCCCCTTTCTTTTTTCCTTGTCATGTGTGAAGATTCACAAGCATTTTAGCATATTACAAGACAGTAAAACTCCCCCAGCCGGAGCTTGGGGCTTCGTTGGGCTACAAGCTCAAACCTGCTTGGGCCCTTCGGGCAGCGGCTGAACAAGGGTTTTTTTGCCAAAGAAATCCTCTAGACGATTTGAGGGAAGCGGAGATGGCTTCTAAAGAATCAAAAATACCTGGTGCCACCATAGGGCGTATTGCCTTGTATTCCAGACCTCTCGAAAGGTTTCTTGAACAGGGGACGGAGCTTGTCTCGTCTGAAAGATTGGCTGCACTATGCAATGTGAACCCTGCTCAGGTGCGAAAGGATCTTTCCTATTTTGGTGAATTCGGCGTCCGGGGTATCGGATACAATGTCAGGGATCTTTTGATGGAAATCAGAAAGATTCTGGTTTCGGATCGTGATTGGAAATTGGCTATCGCGGGCGTAGGCAATATGGGAAAGGCCTTGGTGGAAAATGTAAACCTATTGAAGAGGGGCTATAGATTTGTGGCCGCCTTTGATTCGGATCCCAAAAGAATTGGGAAAAAGCTTCCAAGCGGACTGACCGTTCAACCGTTGACCTCCATCGGCCCATCCAAAGAAGAATTGGGGTTTGAAATAGGGGTCATCACCACAGGGCCGGCGTATGCACAGTCTGCCGCGGACATGCTGATTCGTTCCGGTGTAAGGGCGATTCTCAATTTCTCTGCCTTTCAGGTGAGACAACCGGAGGGTTGCCTCGTGGAAAATGTGGACTTCAGCATAAATCTTGATGACCTGGCCTATCACCTCAGCAGCATTAGTAAACAGTGAGTTCTTTCCAAAACCCTACTCTCTCCTTCCTCCCGTCAAATGCTTTTTATACGGTTCATCCGGTTAATGAGTACTCAATGATATGATGTTACACTTCAGTTGAACATCGAGGGAATGGCGCTGTTCTTCCCGCCTCTTCGAAGCGGGAAGCCAGGGGGTCCCCCATTCCGTAACTGTTTGAAATAACGTAGGCCTCCCGACAGTCACTCTGAAAAGACCTCATCACCATTCTCCTCGTGTGCAGGCATGTCTCTTAATAATTTGTACTCATTAACCGGATGAACCTTTTATACCCGTGTCGCTAGTGTCGCGTATCATAATTCCTGAGACTAATATTCAGGGTTCTTGATAGAATTCTTGATTTTGATTTGTAATGCGGCTCATGCCACATTTCGTATTTGAGTTATGAATATATGATACGAGATACTATTGTCGTGTCCAGGAAACAACTCGAATAAAGAAGTCTCTCCTACAGATCCGAAGATTGGATAACCAAAAAGACGGGCGATGACATCAGCACAGGTCAGGAAGGTCATGCCCATCAGACAAACCCTCCCAATATGATTCATCCCATTTGAGAAAGGGTCTCTTTGAGGAACTGGCCGGTATATGATCCCTTGATGCGGGAGAGCTGCTCCGGTGTCCCCACCCCTACGAGAAAGCCCCCTTTTTCTCCGCCTTCCGGCCCCAGGTCGATGACATGATCTGCCGTCTTTATCACATCCAGATTGTGCTCGATGACCACAACCGTATTATTGAGATTGACCAGATAATTCAGGACCTCCAGGAGTTTTTGGATATCGGCAAAGTGAAGCCCGGTGGTGGGCTCGTCGAGCAGATAGAGGGTCCTGCCGGTATCTCTTTTGCTCAGTTCCTTGGAGAGCTTGACCCTTTGAGCCTCGCCTCCCGAGAGGGTTGTCGCCGATTGCCCCAGTTTAATATACCCTAGACCTACATCCAGCAGCGTCTTTAGCTTATTCTTGATATTGGGGATATTTTCGAAAAAAGCGGAGGCCTGGTTGACGGTCATATTCAGGACATCCGCAATATGATTCCCTTTATACTTAATCTCCAGCGTGTCTCGATTAAAACGGAGCCCCTTGCAGGCCTCGCAGGTGACATAGACGTCGGGAAGGAAGTGCATCTCGATCTTAATGATCCCATCACCGTTACAGGCCTCACACCTGCCACCCTTCACGTTGAAACTGAATCTTCCCGGTTTGTATCCCCTCATTTTGGAATCCGGCAGCATGGCAAAAAGTTGGCGGATATAGGTAAAGACACCGGTATAGGTGGCTGGATTAGATCGTGGTGTTCTCCCAATGGGGTTTTGATCGATGCGTATGACTTTGTCTATTTGGAAGATTCCCTGAATGGAGCCCACTTTCCCCACAGTGGCCTTGGACCTATAGAGTTTCTGGGTCAGTGCCGGATAAAGAATTTCGTTTACCAGACTACTCTTCCCCGAACCGGAAACGCCAGTGACACATGTGAAGGCCCCAAGGGGGATTTCCACTCGAATCCCCTTCAGGTTATTCTGCTCCGCGCCTTCAATGACCAGACTATTGCCGTTACCCGTTCTCCTTGACTTTGGGATGGGGATGGCGCGTTTCCCAGAGAGATATTGACCTGTTAACGAAGTGTCATGGGTCATCAGTTCCTTG
>CAZCCX010000096.1:0-1419 GCA_964497115.1 uncultured Desulfobacteraceae bacterium | reverse complement strand
CAAGCCCGCCCCAGGCCCCATGTCCACGACAAAGTCGGCGGATAGGATGGTTTCTGCGTCATGCTCCACGACCAAGACTGTATTTCCCAGGGTCTTCAGACGCTTGAGATTCTTGAGAAGGAGGAGGTTGTCTCTCTGATGCAGGCCAATAGTCGGCTCATCCAGGACATACAGGACACCGGCGAGCCTCGAGCTGATCTGAGTGGCCAGCCTGATCCTCTGATCCTCCCCCCCCGAGAGGGTCGATGAGGGTCGATCCAAAGAGAGATAATCCACTCCGACACTCCGCAAAAACCCAAGGCGCTCTCTGATCTCTTTGAGAATTCTCTTGGCAATCTCCATTTCCATAGGGTCAAGCCTTAGATCCTCAAAAAACTCACAGGCCCTAGCGATGGAGAGAGCGGTAATTTTATGGATGGACTTGTCTCCCACCTTGACCGCCAGACTAATGGGCTTTAACCTGGCCCCCCCGCACGCGGGACAGGGCCTCATGCTCATGGACCTCTCTATCTCTTCCCGGACTGCGTAGGAGTCGGTCTCATGATAGCGTCTCTCCAGGTTCGAAATCACGCCTTCAAAGGGGTGAGAATGAAAGTATCGGCGCTTATCTGTTTCAAAATAAAACTTGATTTCCTCTTCTCCAGAACCATAAAGAAAAAGTTCCCGGTGTTTTTTGTGAAGATTCTTGAATGGGGCATACATGTCTATTTGATAATGCTGGCATATGGAATCGAGCATCTGATGAAAATGCACGGTATGCCGTTTGGCCCAGGGAGCAATGGCCCCCTCTTTCAGGGAAAGATCCGGATCGGGAACGATCAGGTCGGGATCAAGATACCTCTTGGTGCCAAGTCCGCTACATGCAGGGCATGCACCTTGAGGATTGTTAAAGGAAAACATCTGAGGGGTCAGTTCGGGAATGCTGATCCCACATTGGGTGCATGCCGCCCTTTGACTGAAGAAGGTCTCTCCTGTGCCGATTACATCAATAATGGCCTGGCCTTCCGAGAGGTTAAGGGTCAGCTCCATGGAGTCCGTAAGACGCCTCCTGATATCCTTATCAATCACCAGACGGTCGACAACCACACTGATATCATGTTTTTTGTTCTTGTCCAGAGCAATGTCTTCATCCAACATTATGATTTTTCCGTCAATTATAGCCCGCGTAAATCCGTCTTTTCGAAGTCGCCTCAGGAGATGGGTGTGTGTGCCTTTCCTTCCAGCGATCAAAGGGGCCAGAACCTGTATTTTGCTCCCTTTCTCCATCTTCATGATCCGGTCCACGATCTGTTGCGTCGTCTGAGAGGAGATTTCCCGGCCGCACTCGGGGCAGTGAGGATGGCCTGTCCTGGCGAATAAGAGCCTCAGATAATCGTATATTTCTGTTACCGTACCGACTGTGGATCTCGGGTTTTTAGA
>CAZCCX010000095.1:0-8122 GCA_964497115.1 uncultured Desulfobacteraceae bacterium | reverse complement strand
TTTTACACAAAAAAATCCCTGAGCCGAATAAACAGCTCAGGGTGCAGTAGAAAGTAATGTTAAATATTCGTTAGACAATCAGGAAGATTCTGGATAAGGAGTAAGGAGCCCTTTCTTTCTCAAAAATGCCTCGGTCACTTCGGCAGGCCTTCGTTTTTCCTGATCCACCTCAAAGTTCAGCCGCTGCATCGTGGCGTCATCCAGAAGCCCGCCAAGGAGGGATAGCGCCTCAGCAAGATCTGGATGGGCTTGCAGGATCTCTTCCCTGATTACAGGCCCGGCATAATAGGGAGGGAAAAACTGTCTGTCGTCATCAAGGGGTTTCAACTGATATGCGGCGATACGGCCATCCGTGGCAAAGGCGCAGATGACATCCACTCCCCCTTTTTCTATCGCCTTGTACATAAGGGCAGGATCCATGTCTCGGACCTGCCCGAATTGCAGGCCGTAGGCCTTCCGAAGACCCGGATAGCCATCGGGTCTCTCGGCAAACTCGGCCGTAAAGCCGGCCCGGAGCTTCAGGGCCTCACCTTCCAGATCAGATATCCGTGTCCAGCCATGTCTTTTTGCATCGGTTTTACGAACGGTGATGGCATAGGTATTGTTGAATCCAAAGGGTCTGAGCCATCGAGCGCCAAAGCGTTCATGATACGCCTCTGCCACGTGCTGGAACGCCTCTTCAGGGTCTGATATCACGGGGTGATCGAGGACCGCTGTCAGGCCAGTACCGGTGTACTCTGCATAAAGATCAACCTCTCCATTGACAAGGGCGCCATGACAGATCATGGTGCCTCCCAGGTTGAAACGGCGTTGCACACTTAAATCCGTCCTTGCCTCGATGATCTGGGCCATCATCTCCCCCAAAATGAGCTGCTCCGTGAAATTCTTGGTGGCAATCCTGACAATTCCGGTTTCAATCTTGGGTGTCGCCGCCAGTTCGCGGCCTACGGTGGGTCTTGTGAAGTAGGAAAATAGACCTAGCAGAATCAACAAAACGGGCATGCCCAGTGCCACGGGTCTCATCACGGCCTTTGCGGACCCTTTCATATCCCTCTTCCTCTCAGGCTCAAGCCCCCAGCCAAAGGCCCCAATGGAAAAGTCGACAATCAAGGCGAGCAAGGCGGCCGGAACGGCGCCCAGGAGGATGAGTTTTGTGTTGGACATGGCAAGGCCGCGGTTAATAAACTGCCCCAGGCCACCTGCGCCAATGAAAGCGGAAAGGGTGGCAATACCCACCCCTGCCACAGCCGCGGTTCTAATGCCCGCCACGATAACCGGTGCGGCCAACGGGAGTCGCACCATCCTGAGCTGCTGGAAATCCGTCATGCCTATCCCTCGGGCCGCTTGCGTCACTTCTGGAGACACCCCTTCGAGACCCGTGAGGGTGTTTCGAACAATAGGGAGCAGGGCGTAGACGGTTAGGGCAATGATGGCAGGCAGGACGCCGATTTTCTGGAATAAGGCGAGCAGAAAGACCAGCATGGCCAGACTCGGAATGGTCTGAAGGATTCCCACTGTCCCTAGGGCAGGCCCCCGCAGCCATCCGGTTCGAAAGACGAGAATTCCGAGAGGAACCCCAATGAGCATGGCGGCTACGGTGGAGCAACCCGTCAGCATGAGATGCTCGCCCGTACGAAGCCAGAGTTCCGGCAGACGATCGGCAACAAGCCTTATAAGTGATTCTGAAACCATTACACGGAATCCTTGAAGTCGGCTAGTTGCTTGGCAGGCCTGGCAAAGAGATTTCGCACGAATTCCGTGGCAGGCGCGCCCAGTATTTCTTTCTTTGTCCCGATTTGTTGCAGACGCCCTCCATGGAGGATGACAATGCGATCACCAAGAAAAAGGGCCTCGAAAATATCGTGTGTCACAAAGATAATCGTCTTCTTAAGCTGTTTCTTCAGGTTTAACAATTCCTGCTGGAGGATCTCACGGGTCAGGGCATCAAGGGCACCAAAGGGTTCATCCATAAGGAGATAGGCCGGGTCCGCCGCAAGGGCACGGGCCACGCCCACCCTCTGCTGCTGTCCTCCGGAGAGTTCCTCCGGAAACCTCTCGGCATAATCCTCCGCGGGAAGCCCCACAAGCTCCAGTAGCTCCTGCATCCGCTCCTGTCTCTTTTTGGACGGCCAACCAAGCAGACGGGGGACGATTTCCACGTTCTGCCCAATGGTCATATGGGGAAGAAGGCCTATGCCTTGAAACACGTACCCTATCCGCCGACGCAGATCTACGGGCTCCTGTTCCATGATATCTTTTCCGTTTACCGTAATGAACCCTTCTGTGGGTTCAACGAGACGGTTGATCATCTTCAGGGTGGTGGTCTTACCGCAGCCGGAGGAGCCGAGAAGCACCAAGGTCTCCCCTTCATTGACCTGGAAAGAAAGATCCATGACCGCATAGGAACGGCCGCTATCAAACGATTTTGAGATATGGGTTAATTGGATCATGGCTCTTGAGGTTCAGGGTGAAATATCTATTGCGCCGTATCTTCTCACGTGTTACTAATACATCTGTATCATGTCTTAGGGCATTCAACAAGGGTCTCAATGAATTCCCCTTACAATCAAGTGAATAGGGTTCATCATCGGGGATAGGGATATCATCCGAGGGGATGGGTAAAACGGCATTCGTTATCTCGGTGCTCAAAGGACTTTTCTATGTCGATAAAGGAAAAGTTGAATACTCAAGAGAAAGCCTCCGATGGCGAGAAGGATCGAATAAAAGCGATCATTTACGCCATTCGAAGGCTTATGCAGGCGGGCGAGCTCTATACAAAAGAGCTAAACAAGATATACAATGTCAGTGCTGCGCAGGTGAACTGTCTACTCGCCCTCTATGAAAACGGCCCTATTCCTCCCTCACAGATCGCAAAACATATGATGGTGAACTCCAGCACGGTAACCGGAATTATCGACCGGTTGCAATCAAAAGGGCTTGTAGAGAGATCAAGAATCTCACCCGACCGCAGAGTGATAACCATTGGATTAACAGAAAATGGCGAAATCCTAGCCAAAAACGCGCCACCCCCTATCCAGCGAAAACTCCTTGACGGCGTAAAAAAACTCCCTCACAAGGAGGCGGAACAGATTCTTCAGGCCCTCGCAAAACTCACCCAAATGTTGGACGTACAAGACCTGGAAGTAGATTAGACCCTTTCAGCACCCTTACATCTTTCTGAAACCTCCCTTGACAACCTGCGCCTTTTCTTCGTCAACCTATTAGAATTACTTATGAAATAACTCAAGCTCTCTAAAAACTTACAGACTCCCTTGACAAGGAAAATACGTTCAGCTATAACTGTTTCAACTGACATCATTTGTGTCCATACTTTCTCAACAGCATTATTTTTTGATGAAATAGCTTCCTCTTCGAACTTTTTGATTATAGGAGTCTTTCTGGTGTTGAGAGCTTAGGTCAATGCGTTCAAGATCTACGGCGAGCCTATTCTCCACAGCTCGCTGTTTTGTAAATAAACGAATGAAAACAAAAGGTTATTAAGATTGAATAACGAACAAAAAGAAAAATCAACGTCTCTATTGGGCCATAAGACCGTCGATATGCTTCTCCACGCTCACCAGGACGCCTTGTGGATACTGGAAAACCTTGGCGTGGGCTGCAAGCAGCCGGAGATCCAGAAAGCCTTTGAGGAACTGCAAGCCGAGGGGTTGGCTGCGGTCTATGAAGATCGGATTTATGTGACGGCCGAATTGGTTGAAAAGTGTCTGAAGACCGTGCCTGGTGTGGACCAGTTTTTTGTGCCTCTGTATAGTTTCTTTATTGGGGGTACGGCACCCTATGTGTATGACGATGAAAACGCAAAGGGGGGGCTCATTCCCACACCTGAACACGTGATCCGGATCGCCCAAATCGCTCAAGACAGAGAAGGGGTCGCGGGAATGGGAAGGGGGATAAAGCTCAAGGACGAAGTGCAGCAAATGAATATCATGGCACAGCACTGCGAAAAGCCTCTCTATTTTGCAGTGACCTCGGATGCCTCTCTGAAAAGGGCCATAGAGATCTATCAGCAGAGAAAAAACATCATGATCGTCTTTTGTCTCACCCGCCCGCCCCTGGAGGTTAACGAAAACTTCTCAGAGCACTTCGTAAAAGTCGTCAAGGCGGGCCTGCCCGTCTTCATATCGGCCATGCCCATGGCCGGCATCAGTGCCCCGTATTGCTACAACGGTGTTCTGTCCATGACCCATGCAGAGGTCCTTTTTGGGATCAGTGCAGCACAATTACTCAACCCGGGCGTCACCTGCATTCACGCCGGATACCCCACGATTGCGGATCCACGGATCGAGTACAATCCCAATTACGGCCTGGTTAGCCACAATCTCTTGAACATCCTCATGGCCCATCTGAATCTCATGCTGGACTTGCCGTCATTTCAGAGTGCCGGGACCACCCATGAGGAGCACCTTACAGAGCGTGCCTACGAGGACGCCAAAATGGGTCAGGCCCTTTGCATGAAATACGGGTTTCATATGATCCGTCACCCCTTCGCCTTTCTCCGTTACCTGATCGATTTCTCGTTTGTAAAACTCGAAAAGGCCATTGAAATCTCTGAAGAGGTGACTCCGGAGGATGCGCCGGACGTGGAAATGCCTGTTTATGACGAGCGGGGAATGGAATCCATACGGCGTATCGGCCTGGGTATGTACATGGACGACCCGCTTACCACCGCCAATCTGGGAAGAATATTTGTTCTCTAAAACCCAACACAAACAAAAAGAAGGCTTTTGATAAGGGAGTATATTATGTGCGGCATAGCAGGTTGTATAGGCACAAAAGACATTGTGACCGTTAATCGAATGCTTGATGCATTACTCCATAGGGGACCTAATGACAGGGGAATCCATGTGAATGGAAATAGTGTGTTCGGTCACACGCGTTTATCCATCGTGGATGTCGAAAAAGGGCACCAACCCATTCTCTCTAACGGTGGCAGCCAGGGAATTATCTGCAACGGAGAGGTCTACAATTTCCGAAAGCTGCGTGATCAATTGCCCTCGAATCATCACTTTAAGACCGATTCCGACAGCGAGGTCATTCTCCACCTATACCAGGAAAAAGGGACGGAATGCGCAAAAGATCTCGATGGAATGTTCGCTTTTGCTATTTTTGATCATGATAATTACATGATGGCACGAGACCCCATAGGGATCAAACCCCTCTATTATGGATATAAGAATGACCATATTTACTTTAGCTCTGAACTGGGCGCCATGAGTCTCGTCGGCCTGGATAAAGTCCATGAATTCCCCGCCGGTTATTACTACACCCCCAGAGAGGGTTTTGTCGAGTATTACCACACACCCGAGATTGAAGACCGTCTCCTTACGAATATCGAAGAGACAAGCCATATCATCCGAAAGACCTTTATAGAAGCGGTAAAGAAGAGACTGTTGGCTGATCCGGAAGTCCCCGTGGGTTCATTTTGCAGCGGAGGTCTGGACAGCAGCCTGGTTGCAGCCATTGCCGCTGATGAGATCCCCAACCTCCATACCTTTGTCGTAGGCATGGAGGATGATATTGGAGACTTGAGTGATGATATCAAAGCGGCCCGGATTGCCGCCGGGCATATCGGCTCCACACACCATGAGTTATTGTTTACGGAAGAGGATTATTATGATGCTCTTCCTCTCGTCATAAAAAAGTTGGAGAGCTATGACCCTTCCCTGGTCCGTTGTGCCGTGCCGTGTTATTTCACCTGCAAACTGGCCGCGGACTACGTCACGGTTGTATTGACCGGCGAGGGGGCTGATGAGATCTTTACCGGATATCACTACATGAAGCATTTCCCTTCCGACAAACTCAACTTGGAGGCAAGACGTTGTATCAATAACCTGCATAATATAAACCTCCAGAGGGCCGATCGCATGGGCATGCTCTTCAGCCTCGAGCTGAGGGTTCCATTTCTGGATGAGGCGATGGTTGACCTCTCAATGAGGATCCCTCCTGAGCTGAAGATCAAAGAACATCACGGAGAAAAGATTGAAAAGTGGATCCTGCGCAAGGCGTTTGAAGGCACAGGCTATCTGCCGGATGAGATCCTTTGGCGTTACAAGGTCCAGTACACTCAAGGGGCCGGCTGTGAGAGTCTGGGAGAGAAAGTGGCCCATCGGGAGATGAGTGAGGAAGAGTTTCATAAGATAAAGGCTGAAAATCCCGAGGCCGCCATCAACAGCAGAGAGGCGGCTTACTACTTTAAGATATTTCGAAAGTTTCATCCACAGGACTCGATTCTCGGCTCCATCGGCATATGGACGGGCTTCGATTTTGCCGAAGAGAGAGAAAAGGTCCGGGGAACGGTGGACGGGGATCTGAAACATGAACACGATAGGGGCGAAGACGAACGGGAGCGGACATTAGAAAGCATTTAGAGGGAGGAGATGTTATGGGAATTCAATCACATTATAAATATATCATCATCGGCGCGGGCATGCATGGCCTGAGCACCGCCTATCACCTTGCAATAGAGTTGAAACTGAGGGGAAGAGGATCAGGAAAAGATATCGTCGTAATTGAGAAGACCTCGATAGGCGCCGGTGCGTCGGGGATTGCCTGCGGCGTGATTCGCAACAACTATTATCAGCCCGCCATGCAGGAGCTCATAGAGCACAGTGTATCCGTATGGGAAGAAGACGCAAAGGGATACGGGTATCTTCCTGTAGGATATATGCAGATTTCTCCTGAGATCATGCACGAAGATGTCAATGAGGTTTATGAACGGCAGAAAAATATTGGCTATGATTCCGAATTCATTGAAGGAGAAAAGGATTGTCTTAACTACATGCGGAAAAATATCTTTGAGGATTGGCAGGCCGAAAAAGTGACATCCATACTCCATGAAAAAAGGGGGGGCTATGCCCATAATACCCAAGCCCTCTACCGACTCGCCGATAAGGCTGAAGAAGAAGGAGTGAGAATTCTCTCCGGAGTCAAGGTGACCGGGATCCTAAGCAATGGGAGTGTTTCAGGCGTTGAAACGACTAGGGGGATCATAAGATGTGACTATCTTGTCTTTGGGGCCGGTCCATGGGCCAATGTCTTCTGGGAGATGCTGGATATGCCTAAATCGATCCCTGTAAAGGGCTTGGACGGCAAAGTCCATCCTGACATCAAGATGTGGACCTATTGGTCTTTGCAGGAGGGTACCTTGGGTGTGGAGCCCACTTATGGTATGACCAACAGCGGACAAATGCCCCCCGTGATCCATGTGGACTCGGACGCCCCTCTCCATTCCAGTGAGGACAACTCTCTCATCACCGATGAAATGTGGGGGATCTATTATAAACCCGATTTTCATTTCAAAGGGATCCAGGGAGGCTCTGCACCCAATAAGGTGGAAAAGAAGCAGGTTGATGTAGACCCTTATGGGATCGATTCACCTGATTTTATTGTGGGCCCTGAGTTTGC
Source organism: uncultured Desulfobacteraceae bacterium (assembly GCA_964497115.1). Classification (GTDB taxonomy): domain Bacteria; phylum Desulfobacterota; class DSM-4660; order Desulfatiglandales; family HGW-15; genus JAFGFY01. The sequence goes on along the minus strand of CAZCCX010000095.1, from coordinate 697 downwards.
CCATACTTGGACTTCCGCCCTGGCCCATTGCCAGAAGCGATATGAAGATAAGTATACTCGTTACAGAAAAGAGCCCTCCGGAGGTCTTGGCGCATTTTCCCCGGACAACTTCCCTGTCTTTGATGTATTCAAAGAGAATTCCTATCTTATTGCCGACTCCAGCCATGGGTATAAGATGATCGGCGTAGGGAAACTCGTTGCCAAGGAGATCATGGGAGAGAAGCAGGAACTTCTTAGGCCTTTCCGATATAGCCGTTTCGAAGAAGGAGACCTGCTCCCTGAATCCAATAGTCCGTTTCCCTGGAGTTGATAACCGTTATTATTATGAAATACCTCAGGTCAAAAAATCAAATGCCGATGACGCCGGGAAGAAAATGGACCTCATAGATCATGATTTTTTGGCAAGGATCCACAAGGACGCCCTGCAGGTCCTTGAGGAGGTGGGGGTGAAGTGTGCCTCTTCAGAAATACGGCAGCTCTTTGAAGAGACGGGTTTGGCCGCCTTTGATGAGACCACGGGACATATTCACGTCCTGACCCCGTTGGTGGAGCAGGCCCTCAACACGGCGCCAAAAAGAGATCAGTACTGGATACCGGAGAATTCATTTGGAGTGGGAGGGACGGCCCCTTTCGTCTATGATGACCTGACCGGCGAACTGGTTGAGCCCACATTTGAGCATCTTTCCAGGATAGCGAA
>CAZCCX010000094.1:0-8143 GCA_964497115.1 uncultured Desulfobacteraceae bacterium | reverse complement strand
CCCTTGCCTTGTAGACAATGCCCATGGCACCCTGCCCCAGCTCCGATAGAATTTCGTATCTTCCCACTGTGGGCCTGATTCCCGTGTCATCCGAAATAACGATCTTGTCTGTTCTCTTTCCATCATATCCCCCTAAGGCCACTGAACCGATGACCTTTATCAGCTTGGGAATTCGTTCTTTCAGGTCTCGGAAGTGTTTATCTTTTTGGAGAATATATTCATAAACGGAAACAGCCTTATTTGTCATTCTTTTCCGTTCGTAATCAAGACCGAGGTTGTAAACGACATCCTTCATTGCCTCATCAAGAGGGACCTTTCGAAATTTCTCAAAGGCCAGATCAAATAACCCCTGACTCTGCAAAGTGAGTCCCAACATCCTATTGGTTTCCATACTCTCCCTGAGTCCGAGTTGTTTCTGTTTGGCAAGAAGGTCCCTAACAAAGTGCACCGCATAAATTGTGACTAACGACAGAATGATGTAAACCGTGTTCAGCCATATATTCAGGGTGGCAAAAGAGATCGTGCCGATGAGAAGCACCAAGAAAAGGAGTCCCACCGTCACGCCCGTCCGGTTAATAAGGCTCAACCGGGGTTGGAAAGCAGATGCGAAAAGGCACAACAGGAGCGTAAGGAGGCCTTCAATGTAGGTCATGATGTGAGGGCGTCGCAGATATCGTCCGGTCATCAGATCTTCTATGATATTGGCCCTCAGCTCTGAAAAAGGCATCCGGGGATCGACAGGCGTGTTTACCGTAGGGGCCCCTTCTCCGGTATAGCCGATCAGGACAATCTTGTTGCTAAAGACGGCGGGTACTTTTCTTACATTCCAGATGTCAACAAAAGAGTAATAGGGAAAAGAATGGTTCCCTCCTCTAAATTTGATGAAGATTTCACCCTTAGGGGTGGGTATGATGGGTTTTGTCAGTCGGATCTCTCTTCCTGCGGTGATCGCCTGTTCAGGTCGTTTGTCCAAGTAGTTCATGGCCAATTGAAATGGCATGGAAGGAATGATGTGCCCCTTATAGTCGATAAACAAGAGGTGGGATCGGCCCTCCATGCGTTCGAGGGGAGGGAGGTTGATATGTCCCAACCCAAACGCATTTTCTGAAAGCTCCGAAAAGGGCATGTTCAGTTGGTTAACAGACTCAAGATTATTGAACCCCCATTTCATTTCAGATAGTCTTAGTGCGTTTCTGTCCAGAGATGAGCCTGGGATTGGTACCGCTTCAGTGTCATAATTGCCGAAACTCCCTTCAACCGGTAAGATGACATTCCCACTCTCTTTGACGGCTTGGCAAAGAACATTGTCGTTATCCAGCTTCTGCTCTGTTTCTTTCAATCTATCCAACATCCAAGCCTCTTCCTCAGATAGTCTGCCTTTATTGATGATGGCTTGGCGCAGATCCCTGACTTCGTCTAATCCCTGAGTCTGCTCTTTCGCACTGTAGAGCATGTCAAGGGCGATCAATTTTGCCCCATTTTCCTTTAAAATGGTGATCATTTCAGCGATGAGATGCCTCGGCCAGGGCCACGAACCCAGCTGATCTATACTTTTGTCATCGATGTTGACAATCGCGATATTGTTCTCAACAAGGTTTGTTGGGGAGTCCAGTCGCATTTCAATGCTATAGGTAATCCTTTCAAGGGGGTCAAAGGCTTTAAAAGAATTGAAAGAGAAGAAAATAAAAATAACCGCAGTCAAAATGCCGATCAGGAGGTCTTCTCTTCTGACTTGAATTTTTTTCATTTGAACGAATTCCTATGTTATCTTAGAAACTTACATATAATATATCCACAAAGAGCTAAAGTCAAATGAATTCAGCATAGATAGAGCAGTTGTTTACTATCGAGAACAGGTTTATCTCCTCATATTCGGATTCGTTATATGTTATGCCTCTTCGGGGAATCCAAATCCGGCTTCTCTGAGGCCTAATGGTTACTTGTGTGGAATTTGTATAACATTGGTTTTCACAAGAGGAACAGTCTCCCTGATATTTGAGGAATTGAAGAGACTCTGGTGATTTAACTTGAAAATTCGCACAAAAAATATTAAAGTTAACAGACCTTTGGAAACGGATTCGGGCTTTTTGGGTCCGGATAGTCGCAAAAACCGCAAGGCATTACGGCGTGATGGATATGTCTAAAATGGCAGATGAAGAACTCAAAAAAAACGACAAGAACAAACAGAAAAAGAATGTCACGTTGAGGCGAAAGCTGGGGGACCTATTGGTTGAAATCGGGCTTTTACCGTCTGAGAAGCTTTCTGAAGCCCTTAGCATTCAGAGACAAGGCGGAAAGAGGCTGGGGCAGGTATTGATGGAGATGGATATAATTTCAGAGGATGAAATGGCGTTTGCCCTGGCTATGCAGCTGAAGATTCCTTTTGTCGATCTCGCTAGCTATCAGTTTCAAGAGGGGGTGGTGCAGTGTATCCCCGAGGAAGTCTCTCGCAAGTTTCTGTGTATACCCGTAGCGTTGAAAGATAATATTCTTGACGTTGCGATGGCTGACCCTCTTGATCTCAATATGATTAAGGATCTGCGATTTGTGACCGGATATAATATCCAGCCGGCGATTTCTACTCCCTCTCAGATCATTGATGCGCTTCAAAAGCATTACCATCCCGAAAGAACCCTCGGTGAAGTGGCCGACGAGTTGGGTGAAGAAGAACTGATGGAATTCATACCGGCGGAAGAGAAGGTCGATGATGAAGATGAAGAGCCTTTTGACGCGGGTCAGAATTCGCCCTTCGTAAAGATGGTAGACTTAATTATCAAAAATGCCATTAAGAAGGGTGCCAGTGATGTTCATATTGAAGCTCAAGAAAACCAGGTTCGGGTTAGAAATCGTGTAGACGGAGTGTTACAGGATTCCATCAAATTGCCCAGGTGGACACAGCCCATCATCATTTCTCGCATTAAGGTCTTGGGGAGCATGGATATCTCTGAGAGGAGACTTCCCCAGGATGGGAGGATAAGAGTCAGGGCCAAGAATGTGTCGGTAGACCTTCGAGTTTCAACCCTGCCCACTTATTATGGTGAGAAGGCGGTTATAAGGATCTTAAACAAAGAATCCAGCTTTCTTTCCATGAAAGACCTTGGGTTCACCGACCGGAACCTGGCGTATATCAACAAATTCATCTGTCAACCACAAGGAATGGTTTTGATCACTGGGCCGACAGGGAGCGGAAAGACATCAACTCTTTATGCCTGTATGCGGGATATCCGATCAGAAGCAGTCAATATCGTTACGGTGGAGGACCCGGTGGAGTATGAACTGGCTGGGATCAACCAGGTTCAGACAAACGAAAAGGTTGGCCTGACCTTTCCCTATGTTTTACGTTCAATCCTGAGACAAGATCCGAATGTCATCATGATCGGTGAGATAAGAGATGTTGATACGGCAGAAATCGCCCTTCAGTCCTCTCTGACCGGACATCTTGTTCTCTCGACACTCCATACCAATGACGCCCCTTCGGCGGTTACACGTCTTATTGATATCGGCATGCCACCCTACATGATTTCTTCTTCTGTTATAGGTGTGATCGCTCAGCGGTTGGTACGGGTCATCTGCTCCGACTGCAAAGAAGAGTATGTGCCTGAGCCGGATCTGCTCGATCGCCTGAGTTTCAACAAGAAAGATCTTCCTTTTAAATTTTTTAGAGGGGCGGGCTGTCCCAGCTGCAATAATTCCGGTTACAAAGGGCGTACTGTGATCGAGGAGGTGATGGTGATGGGGCGTAAAATCAGAGATCTGGTCCAAGCGGGCGCCTCGGCCGATGAAATCAGGGATGCGGCCATAGCTACGGGGATGACCACCCTGGGTGTCAGTGGCCTGAGAAAGATAGAGGCCGGGATTACGACAATCGATGAGGTCTTACAAGCAGTTCAGGAAAAAGAGGAGCTGACGACCATTTGCCCTCATTGCGGAAAAGGGGTCAGCCTGGATTTCAGAGATTGTCCTTACTGCAGCAAAACAATGGTCCCCATTTGCGAGTCTTGTCAGCGAATTGTCCAGCCTGACTGGGTTATTTGCCCCTATTGTCGGCAGGAGTTGAAAGGAAAGGATTAGAAGGAGGGAATCTTCGCTTGGTCGGGGTTCTCTATTTTGTCCTAAGTTTGTGTCAGACTGAAAAAAAGGTTGCCATTTCCCGAGATAAAGGGTAAAAAAGCCCAGCAGAATATACGAAATAAGAGGAATTCATTTATGTCAAAGGTATGTGAAATTTGTGGGAAAAGGCCCCAAACGGGGTATAACGTGAGCCACGCTCACAACAAGACCAAAAAGCGTTGGTATCCGAATCTCCAGAAGGTGAGAACTGTCTCGAAGGGCCAGACCCGAAGGCTGCGAGTTTGCACAAGCTGCATTAAAACCGGTCTGGTTATGAAGCCGTGATTACATCCTTTCTACAAACAAGACGTCTTTCAGCTTTTTTATAGCCCCAACAATATCCTGGAGTTGTTTGTAGTCCTCCACCTCCATTGAAAACAGACAAATCCCCTTTTTGTCCGTAGTGGTTTTCACATCTGCTTGGACGATATTGGCATTCTTCTGGGCTATAATAGCGCTGATATCAGCCAAGATGCCTTTTTTATCCACTGTCGTGACCTTCAATCGGGAAAGATAGACATCCTCCTTTGAAGGATCCCACATAATTTCCACAAGACGGTCAGGGTCTGCGTCAATGATATGCCTGCAGTCTTGCTTGTGTATGGTGACCCCTCGGCCGTGTGTGATAAAACCGACGACATGTTCACCCGGGAGGGGATGACAGCAATTCCCAAAACGGACAAGGATATCGTCCAACCCCGTCACCTTGATCCCGTGAGGGCTCTTCTTTCGTTTTATCCGGGAAACGACTTTGTTGACAATGCCCAAGGGCCCCTCTTCATCTATTCCCACCTTGGGCTTCAGTCGGCCGACGATTTGATTGGCTGAAAGCTTGCCATATCCGATGTTGGCAAACAGGTCTTCCACGGAGTGAAGGGAAAAGTCCTTTGAAAGGCTCAACATCTGTTCGCTTTTCAGTATGTTGGGGAACCGTATCCTGAATTTTGCAAGTGCCCTTTCCAAGATGTCTTTTCCCAGTTCAATACTTTCGTCTCTCTCCTGCTCCTTTACCCAGTGTCGGATTTTTGTCTTGGCACGAGGAGTCTTTACGAAATCGAGCCAGTCCTTGCTCGGGTGCTGTTTGCCTGAGGTAATGATCTCCACAATGTCCCCATTTTTTAACTGATATCGAAGGGGAACCAGTCTCCCTTTGACCCGGGCACCGGTACATTTATTGCCTATCTCAGAATGGATACTGTAGGCAAAATCGACGGGCGTCGCTCCTTTCGGGAATTCTTTGACTTCTCCTTTGGGTGTAAACACATAGACTTCATTCTGGAATAGGTCCATGCGGACGGTATCCAGGAACTCCTTGGGATCATGAAGATCATTTTGCCATTCCAGAAGCCTTCTCAGCCATGAAAACTGGGATTCATCCGTTTTGCTTGCGACTTGACCCTCTTTGTATTTCCAATGCGCGGCAATACCTTCTTCCGCTATCTTGTCCATTTGCCAGGTTCGAATTTGAATTTCCATTCTCTGACCCAGAGGGCCAACCACCGTAGTATGGAGTGACTGATACATATTTGCTTTGGGCAGCGATATATAGTCTTTGAATTTTCCCGGAATGGGTTTCCACATGGCGTGGATAAGCCCCAGAATTTCGTAGCATTGCTTTACAGAATTTACAATGACGCGTAATGCCAGAATGTCGTAGACCTGGTTTACGGTCAGACTTTGGTCTTTCATCTTGGCGTAGATACTGTAAAGGTGTTTTTGCCTTCCCTTGATAGTGGCTTCTATTCCGGATTCTTTGAATTTATTGTCCAACAGCGCCTTCACATCCCGAATGTATTTCTCCCTCGCTCCACGTCTTTGCGCGGTCTCGGTCTTGATCTTCTCGTAGATTTCCGGTTCCAGATAGTAAAGACAGAGATCCTCCAGTATAAATTTGACCCAATAGATGCCCAATCTCCCAGCCAACGGGGCATAGATTTCAAGTGTCTCTCTGGCAATGGCTTCTTGTTTCTCAGGGGGTTGGAAGCCCAAGGTTTGCATGTTGTGCAACCTGTCAGCAAGCTTGACCATGATGACACGGATATCCGTAGCCATGGCCAGGATCATCTTCCTGATGTTTTCTGCCTGGCGTTCTTCATGATTGGTGAACTCGATTTTGCTGATTTTTGTAACCCCATTGACAATATTGGCCGTTTCTTGGCCGAAGAGGCGTTCTATATCAGGCAGTTCAGCATCCGTATCTTCGAGGGTGTCATGGAGAAGACCGGCAACCACACTGATTACATCCATTCTCATTCGTGCAAGCGTAAAGGCCACCTCCAGCGGGTGAGAAAGATAGGGTTCCCCGGAAAGGCGAACCTGTCCCTGGTGAACCTTGGCGGAATAGACATAAGCCTTCTCCACAAGGTTCAAATCAGCCTTTGGGTGATAGCCCAAGACCTGAGTCGTAATGTCATTTAGTCGGATCATTTGTTATCTATCATTGGAGACTAAACATTCATCATTAAGCTTTTTCACTCAGACAGTCTTGATGCACTCGCAATAAGTCTATCTTGCCCTATATTTGCCATTCCTGCAAGAGTGGAAACCAAGGCATTTTAGGGGGTTATGGGCTTCTGCGTTCGCTGGTTTGACGAGGATTTTGACTTTTTGAAGGACCGGCCTCTCTAAGGCGTTGTCAAATGTCAGATGACCGATGAGCAATGATAGATGATCGATGCCCCTATTTAGCCAGTTTTCTCACCTCTTTGATCAGGACGTCGGCCAGTTCCTGCTCAGGAATTTTCTTTACAAGCTCCCCGTTTTTAAACAAAACCCCTTGCCCCCTGCCACCTGCGATTCCAATATCCGCCTCTTTTGCCTCTCCCGGACCATTGACAACACATCCCATTATAGCCACTCTTGGGGACGATCGAATCCCGGAAAGGGCCCTCTCCACCCTGTCCACAAGACGGAAGAGGTCTATTTCACATCTTGCACAAGTGGGACAAGAGATAATCTCCGGTCCACGATGTCTGAGGTCAAGAGCTCGAAGGATTTCGTAGGCGACCTTTATCTCATCGACCGGGTCTCTGGTGAGTGAAACACGGAAGGTGTCTCCAATGCCCTTTAAAAGTAAACTGCCAATGCCGATGGCATTCTTCACCGTACCTGATATAAGGGTTCCTGCCTCAGTGACTCCAAGATGAAACGGGTAATCCACCTCATCCCTCAATAATTCGTAGGCCGCTATGGTAGTCAGGACATGGGAGGATTTCAAAGAGATCTTTATCTGATCAAAACCAGAGTCTTCAAAGAGTCCAATAAACACCAGGGCACTTTCTACCATGGCCTCAGGGCTGGGACGGCCATGTGTTTGCAGGATTTTTTTGGGAAGGGAACCCGCATTCACCCCAATGCGTATGGGTATGCTCCTGGCACCGGCCTCCCGCAAGATCTTCTTGACAGCCTCTTGCCCCCCTATGTTTCCGGGATTTATTCTCAGCCCATCCGCCCCTGCCTTGAGGGCCGCAATCGCCAAACGGTGGTCAAAATGTACATCCGCAATCAGCGGAAGAGGGACCTTTGGTTTTATCTTCGTAAAGGCCTCAACCGCTTCCGCGTCGGGAACGGCCAAACGCACGATTTCACAGCCCGCTTCATAGAGTTGCTTGATTTGCCTGACCGTTGCGGACACATCCCGCGTGTCCGTATTGGTCATGGATTGGACAGCAATAGGCGCTCCGCCACCTACGGGAACACTTCCGATATGTATTTGACGAGTCTTCTTTCTCGCTCGTTTTGCGCCCAATTTGTGTCCTCTCTATATTCTCTTTGATCCCTGTAACGGTTTAATAAAAGTCATAAATGTCGGCAAGAATCTGATGAAACGGAGGGTCTATTGGGGGACACCAATCCCTAAAGTCGCCTGGTTCTCAGTGTTTGGCGTAGACACATTCAACTCTGCATCATATGCCTTTCGAATATCCCGGTTTAATGGGGACATCCTGTTCTTCCCCTTTCAAATCTCAGCGTCTCAACTAGATCCGCTTTTGACATGTTCGTCAGATTCGATTGAAATTTAGGTTCCCTTTTA